>JAIORS010000204.1 GCA_021108005.1 Candidatus Aegiribacteria sp. | reverse complement strand
CTGAATACCCTCTCTGGGTACTATCCCTCACCATGCGCCTTACAAGCCTGCTGTCAGAGGTGGACATCCTCGTAATCCTGTCGATGTTAAGCTGTGTCAGCGCTGAAGCGTACACTCTGAATTTCGACTCAGCTGCTAAGCCAGGCGTAAGAGCGTCGTTCAATCCGTGAATACCCTCAACAAGGAGGAACTCCCTCTCACCAAGCCTGATAGGAGTATGGTTATCCTGCCTTTCCCCCGAATGGAAATCGAATTCGGGCATTTTTATCTCTTTTCCATTTAGCAGCTGTCCCAGATGCTCTCCGAACATCTCAGTATGTATGGCTTCCAGGCATTCGAAATCAGGCTCTCCATGCGAATCAAGAGGGGTTTCAGTTCTATTTCTGAAGTAATTGTCAACGTTAATAAGTCTCGCGCCGAAACCCTGCGCAACGAGATACGTTCTCAGAAGCCTGGCAAATGTGGTTTTACCGCTTGATGAGGGACCTGCTATCGTTACTATCCTTCTTGCAGGGAAATCCCTCTTCAGCTGCCTCACTATCTGAACCATCCTGTACGTCTGATAGAAATGGCTCATTATTACAAGCTGCCTGCCGCCATCCTCCTCTATACGCCTGTTCAACTGATCTATGTCCTGAACACCCATGCGTGAGATATGCTTCTCTTCAAGGTCGAATTCCTTGTTAAGCTTCTTCCTTGGAACCCATGAGTCTATTTCGGGCCACGACGCGGAACCAGGAAACCTCAGCACGAAGTCCCTTTCAAGCGGCTTCAGATCCCATTTTGTGAGCCAGGACGTATCGGGCACTGATGGACCCATCGCGAATGCGCAGCTGTCACGCAGTTTGTTGCCCCTTATCGCCCTTTTCCCTGAACTCCAGGATACCAGCTCAAGGAATTCATCGGAAAGGTCATCGGTATCATCCGGATCGTACTTTATCGTTTCTATTGGAATTGCCTCTTCAACTATTCGCTCAAGCTCCCATGTAAGCCGCTTCACGATTTCTTCCGATGTCATATCCGGTCGGTTCAAAAGCCTGCATCTGTATCCAAGAGAAATCGAATGCTCGACCCATAACCTGGCATCGGGGAATTTACTCTTCACTGCCTGATCCAGTGCCAGAATCAGTCCTCTCCTGTATATTTCTCTTCCCTCTCCCGTTCCGGCTGATATTTTTTCTACGTCAGTATTTTCCGGAATTTCATGTGACAGCGATACTATTCTCCCGTTGTGAAGTTTGTACGCAATGGTCCGTTCTTTAAAAATCGTCTCTTTCTTCTTCAATATTCCTCCATGTAAATCAGCTTTTTCATATAAGAAAAATTCCTTGGCTAAAGATACCGATACATGGCTCTTTAGTAAAGCAAATGACATTTTCAGCACTTTTCCATGCTTTCAGAATGAAAGATATTGTGCTGATTTTCAAGTGTATTACGATACGTAACTGTACATAAGAAGGAATGTTATATGGTACACCACCAATCCGTGTTTTTCCGGATATTCAGAGAAATCAAGCGTCATGATAGGAATATATGTCGTTTTATTCGCACCTATAGAACATTCTGTAATAAATACCATTGTAATCAGAAACGCAAACAGTGAGCTTTCATTTGGGATTCTTGGACCTATGACGCTAATTATGTTTTTATTTACTAATAAAATGCTTTAGCCCAGCGGTGGTACGAATCCCACATATCCATGTCATTTGATACCCGGGGGCAGAATAAATGGAAACTATTCCATCTTCTTATGGTGAGTTAGATGGTATACCACCCCTGTAACGCTTAAGAGTGACCACTGTATGGAGCGGACATGGCGAATTTTGTCGCATTTTTACTGAATTCTCGATTTTACCTCCCCCCTGAAAAATCCAGGTGTGTTCAAAAACGGAAATTCGTTGATGAAGAGGAAAAATGAAAAACACTGATCAGTGAAAATTTCCTGTATTTTCACTTTCGCGAAAAATCAGAAATCAGGAACTTCCAGATTTTTTACTCATAAAGAATGAAAGAAACCAAAAAAATGAAAAGCCAGAATTTCGAAAGCGATAGAATGAAAAATCGGAAAAACAGAAACCGGAGGATTCAAGCCTGGAATACTGTCAGAATATTTCATGTATAAATAAACGGGGAATAAATGAAGGAGATGGCGAAATAATCGGTAATCAGCGAAAAACAGAGAAAAGACATCGAAACATCATAATCCTGAATAGAACAGGTAAACTTGACCGTTGAAGGATAATGGGGAATCTTATAGATATTGTAGAATCGTTAAAAACCAACTGAAAGGTAAAAGATGACTGTATTTTTATTAATTCTCTTAACTTCAATATCAACTCCGCTGCCATTGCTGGAAGCGGAGGATACCGTTGCCAGAGGCGCGACGGCAATGTACATGGTAACCCTTGAAGAAGGGCTTGATTACTGGGTTCTCCTGAATTTCGAAGATGGAATGGACCTTGACATACTAATAGCCACGGATGAAATGGATTATGAAGAATTCATTCAGCTGCCCTATTTTGAAGACTATATGTACGCAAGGGAATTCGCTATAGCTGAGGGTGCTACCGATGGTACTGAAGATATTATGCTTACGGCACCCTATACCGGAACAGCCTATATAATAATCCATGATATAGGTGAGACCGGCGGGGATTACCATCTCAGACTATTCTGAAGCATCATCTGACTTCACCGTTCTCTCCCTGAACAGAAGAGTAGGAGAGCTTCTTTCAACAGCTTTCCCCCAGCCTGTATGGGTCAGAGGAGAAATCGCCGAAACCTCCAGCACAAACGCCAGGGGTCATACGTATTTCAGGCTGGTGGAACCATCACCCGATGGAATGGGCCAGCCACTTGCGGTTATAGACTGCGCTCTCTTCGCGGGAAGCCGTCCCCCTATCGTGAGGACTTTCGCGAGGGAAGGACAGGTATTTCAGCTCACAGAGGGTATGGCCATCAGAATTCAGGGCAGAATAACCTTATGGGACAAAGGCGGCAGATACCAGCTGATAGTTAACGATATCGACCCCTCCTGGACCATGGGCAACCAGGCAAAGAGACTTCGCAGGCTTGTTGATAAACTCAGGAAGGAAGGAATCCTTGAGGCAAACGGTGAACTCGATATGCCCCTGGCTCCCCTGAATGTAGGATTGATAACGGCCAGGGGATCAGCGGCTGAAAAGGACTTCATTAAGGGGCTGAAAGACAGCCAGTACCCCTTTAAGGTACGTATAGCTTACGCCCCCATGCAGGGTATCGGTACTGCCCGTGGCGTCATCGATTCCTTCAACAGGCTGCTTATGGTTCCGGATCTTGATGCTGTTGTATTAACCCGCGGTGGCGGTTCATCAACTGACCTTGCCTGGTTCAACGACGAACACATCGCCAGTGTGATATCACAGGTACCATGGCCGGTAATATCCGCCATAGGTCATGAAACTGACACCACGCTTCCGGATTTCGCTTCTCATACCAGAGTAAAGACACCCACACACGCAGCGAACTACCTTGTCAACAGGATGGCTGATCTGCTTAGCAGCATCGATTCCCTTGCAGTCATACTTCACAGATCAGCATCAAGGGGCGTGGCTGCTGCAAGAGAAAGACTCTCAACATCGGTCGCTGTTCTATCCCGTTCGAGTAAACTGATTTTCAGGGCTCAGAAGCAGGAGATAAACTCGCTGGAGGACTGGCTCGTCCGATGTGCGGGCATTTCTATCTCTGCGGCATCCGGAAAATTAAAGAGGTGCGGAATCTCCCTTGAAAAAGTGCTGGAAACGGGGAACACCAGAAGACTCGGTTTTGAGCTTGACTCACTTGAACGGGAAATTGCTTCATCCGTTTCACGTAAACTGGAGATCAATCTTCTGCGGATAGAGAATCTTGAGGCAGTGGTAAAAGGAAACAATCCCGAAAGGCTTTACAGTAAAGGATGGGCCACCGTTCGCGGAAAGAACGGAAAACTGCTTCGGAGTATCTCGGATACGGCTGTGGAAGAAACTATAGAGGTTATACTCAGGGACGGCTCACTGATGGCAAAAACCGAAATGATCATTCCGGAAAGGACTGATAATGAATGACGGCAGCGAAAAAAAAACAACCTACGAAGATAATCTGGAAGAATTGACGAAACTCGTTGATGAAATGGGCCGGGAAGACTGCCCTGTAGACCAGCTCGAAATTAAAGTTAAACGGGCTGCCGATCTAATAAGAAGCCTCCGGGAAAGGCTGGCATCAACTGAATCCACAGTGCAGGAAGTGCTCGGTGAACTGGAGAAATCGCGAATGGAAGATCAGTAAGCTTCAAGAACTGCTGCGGCAACTATATCCGGCTCTGGTCCCTCGTTCGCGAATAGTGTTTTTGAACCTTCTGACAGAGGCGCGAATCTGTTCATGTTATCTATTCTGAAAAGAGCTATCACAGGCACTGAAACAGCCGAGGCAATGTGCATCGGGCCGTTATCAGATGTAATGAATAGTTTTAACCCGGCAATTCTCTCAATCAATTCCGCAACTGATAACTTCGGCATGACTGCAACAGGATACCTGCTTTTCAGGTACAAAGCGGTTTCTCTTTCCTCATCACTGCCCCAGTAGACTTCCAGGATTACCTTCCTGCATATTCTATCTACAAGATTCTCAAGGAGTTCAAGCGGATATTTCTTGTTTCCACTGGCTCCTGCGTGAAGTCCTGCGGCCTCTCTTTTTCCTTTTTCGGTGAAATGAAGCTCCGGCGGCGACCATTCAGGCCAGTTGCCCCAGACACTGCCCAGTGAATGAAGAGCCCTGCTCTCATGCCAGTCAATTGGAGGTTCGGCTACGGTATTCGTGTACCATCCGCTGGAATCGCCTGCGTCTGTGCTTATCCTGCAGCCTGCCCCGGAAAGAACAGTGCCAATCGCTCCGGATAGGGAAAACGAATGGGGGTGCGCGGCATCAATTGCCACATCGTACGATTTACTGCGGAGTTTCCGAATGAGGTTTACGAATCTGGCAGGATTTCTGATCTGTCCCTTCTTATCCATTTTTATTACATTATATCCTTGATATTCAAGGAGTTCGGAGAATACATCGCTTGCTAAAATATCAAGCTCAGCCTGGGGAAATCTAATCCTGATACTCCTCAGGAGCGGCTCCAGAAGCACCAGGTTACCAAGCCTGTTATCCGTTCTTATTACGAGTATCCTGGATGGATCTGCAGGAAGAGCTTCCTCCCTGTCAGGCAGAACGCCGGGAAGAGCTGCTGTTCTCCTCCTGCCCCACTGCTCCAGGTGTTTTACAAATTTCATCGGATGACAGGCTCTTCAACAGATTCGCCGAAATGAGTCCATCCGTCAGCTCTTGTTATCCTTACATTCACAAAACTCCCCGGTCTGAAATCCGTGGACTCCAGGATAACCATCCTGTTGCCTTCCGTTCTGGAAGCCTGTTGCGCGGGTTGTCTCGCAGGCCCTGTAACAAGAACCCTGAGAGTTTTTCCCATCAGTTTTCCCGATTCCTCAACCGTTATCTTTCTCTGAAGCTCCTGAAGATGGTTCAGTCTGGCAAGGCGTTCCTTTTCCGGTACAGGGTTCTCAAGGTCGCAGGCGGCTGTCCCCGCTCTTTCGCTGTATTTGAACAGGAACGCGTTATCGAATCTTACACTCTCAAGAAGGTCGACTGTCTTCTGGAAATCCTTTTCGGACTCCCCGGGGAATCCTGTTATTACATCCGTTGAAAGCACAATATCCGGCATGGCGTCCTTGAGCAATGCAATTCTATCGAGATACTCCCGTACTGAGTATCCCCTGTTCATCATACTGAGAACTCTATCGCTCCCCGATTGAAATGGCAGATGCAGGTATTCGCAGATGTTCTTTTCGGAAGCCATTACGTCGACGGTCTTACTGTCGAGATCCCTGGGATGGCTGGTTACGAATCTTACCCATGAATTGCCCGCAGCCAAAGCAGATTTTCGTAGAAGCTCGGAAAATGAAGTCTCTCCGTCATGGTAGGAGTTCACGTTCTGTCCGAGAAGTGTGATTTCACCGTACCCGCTCCGTGAAAGTGCAGCAACCTCACTCAGTATTGCATCGGAATTCCTGCTCCGTTCCCTCCCCCTGACGTAAGGCACAATGCAGTAGCTGCAGAAATTGTTGCAGCCGCGCATAATCGTAACGTAAGCCCTTGGAAATTCCTTTCTGACCGGCTCTATTCCGGTATAATCACCTTCCCTGAACTCAACTGCGCTTGTCCTTGCGGAATTTCTTATCAACCCGGGAAGGTCTCTATAGCAGTCAGGGCCTACCACAAGATCAAGGTCTTTCATCCTTGCAAGCAGGCTGTCCCCGTGTTCCTGGGCAACGCAGCCGCACAGAACGATCAGGGGTTTCCCCGATTCTCTGCCCCGCCACTGGCCTCCCAGCTGGGAAGCCCTGCCCAGAACCCTTGTTTCAGCATGTTCTCTTACTGCGCAGGACACCAGGAGTATGACATCCGCCAATTCCGGTTTTTCAGTTAGTGAAAATCCTTCCGACTCAAGTATGCCGGATATAATTTCAGAATCATGAACGTTCATCTGGCAGCCGTAAACATCAATATAGTAAGTCATGCGCATTGTTAACCCGGAAGGATCAGTTCCATGGCAAGACCTGCAAAGACAGGTATCCTGAAATTATCATCGAGCGGAAGGTAAAACAGCTCAGAAAGCGTAGCCACGAGGGAACCGGCCAGAAGTGTAGCGGGTGTAAAATACCACCCGAATTCAGGTGAAACCCACAGAGCGAAAAGACTTACAATAAGGCAAGTACTGAAGGCTGCCAGGCTGCCTTCAAGGGTACGCGGTCCCACGAGTTTTATCCTTCCGAAATGCTTCCCGACGAGTGCTGCCGCGCTGTCTCCAAAGCTCAGGAAGAGAAGGGCAACAACCGCTATTTCCTCACGAAAAACGAATATTGTGAAAGCCGCGGACGCAACAACTATCGTCGAAGCCGTCATTCCTCCTTCAAGCTCATTCTTCCTTAGTACTTTACCGAAAAACCTCATTGCGAAGCTTTTGAACGGCCTGTATCTGGCTTTCAGAAAATCGAATATCAGCAGAATAACGGCTATAACAGCCAGTGTCCCGGAAAGATAAAATCTTCCATCCTCCGGATAAAGGTCGTATACGATCATTACGGTAATGGGAATTATTGCAGAACCCAGATGAATGCTTTTCCTTATGGCTTCCTCTAAGTGCGGCATATTACATCTTGAATCTCATGAAATGTAAGGATAAGCGTGTTTTAGTAATATCAGAATCCTGCACCCAGAGACATTCTGTGGGTTGCGTCAAGATCCTGATGGCTTAGATACGCGTAATCAAGGCCGACAGGATGGTTCATAAGGCCGAACTGCAACCCCATACCCGCCGTCATTGAACCTTCCGCAGAACCTATTCTCAGGGCGACAAGATCCTTAATAAGAAATTCTACTCCGAGATGTGTATCGAGACTTATTCCGCTGAAATTGTACTGCGCGGAATATTCGCGTCCCTCGAATCTGAAATCTCCATCCGCGGCAATAGTGGCTACAGTCGCGAATTTTCTCAGGGGCCATCTCAACGCCAGGCCAAGTTTTACAGTTGGCAGAATGCTTTCGTTAATTCCAGTATTCCAGAAGAGATGGGTTCCGGATATATCCTGCAGGTTCAGCCCAACGGAAAAGGCTTCCGAAGGCTGATACCTCGCGCCGATATCAAGACCCAGGCCGAATGCACTGTTATCCATCAATCCTCTTTGAATTACTTTCGCGGAGGCTCCTACGGAAAACACCGAATTGAGACTTCTCGACCATGACAGGTAAAGAGCCCAGTCAACTCCGTTGCCGTAAGTTATCCTTCCCTCATCGTAGATTATCTCTTCCCCGGGATCCCATTCGCCGTTCCCCTCGGTACCGTTTGGGTTGGTTGTTGAATCGTAGTCGTCGTTTCCCGCGTCTCCTGGTTCACCGGCTCCGTCAACTCCAAACACACCATCTGAACCGGTATCGTAATACTGAAGATTGTTGGTGTTCGCGATATCCCCGACATCAGTTCTGAAAAGGCTTGCGCCAAGGCCGGTTAAGCCATCCGATCTTCCATAACCAAGGTAATCGTACCTGACAATCCCGCCGAACCTTTCCGAGTGCATGAATTGAGCTTCCTGACCATCAATCAGGTACAACCCGGCTGGGTTCCAATACCCGGCTGAGGCATCGTCAACCACAGCGCAGAAGGCTCCTCCCATACCAAGGCCCCTTGCACCAGCACCAATTGAAAGGAATTCTCCGGCGTACTTCGCACCGCTGCATACGGAGAAAGCTATGAATAGAACCGCTGCAAGTATTGTTTTCATTGTAAATCAACCCGTTGATTCAATATCTGATGTGTATTCGATAATTGCATTTCTTCCCTGTTCAGTGATCTTCGTGAAAAAAAAGCCGATACCGTATGAACCATCTGAAAGTTCTTCTTCCCTTATGACCACAGCCCTTGCTGGAATATCTTCTCCTCCGTTGATTCTGAGAATAATGTTAACCCTTGTAAGCTCACCAATATTCCTGGAGCTTACGCAGTAAACCCCGGAAGCGCTTACGTTGATGACGGCTGCGGGAAGCATTGGCATACTATTGCAACTCACCGTGAGTTCACAATCGACACTTGCCCTTGAAAACAACCTTTTGTCCGGAAGAGGATTTTCGTTCACAGATAATCTCCCATATTCTGGATTGAACACTTTACTTATTAATGCCAATGCTACCCTCGAAGTTCCAACGTGTCAATATTTATACTATTGCTGCCTGTCTATGAACATGAAGAGGTACACGGCAATTATCTACGTACCTTATATATGCTCAGTCCACTGGAGGTTCCATCTACCACTTTTACAAACCTGCTTGCGTTCCTATAAGAGGCGAATCCCGAAGTAATTCTTAAACAGAAGTCTATGACAACCGCTTCACGGCACTTGCGCATTGGAAGGAAAAAAACTAGAATATTCAAACATTGCGATTCATGATAATGTAAAACACAAAAAGCTGATTCTTCTGAATCAGTTAATCGAGAACGGGAGGTTGATGTGAGTTGGTTTACCGGTTTATGGCTTGCGCTCTTAGGGGTACTTGCAGCGCCAAATCTGATTATTTCAAAAAAACCTGAAGCAAAAGAGATCATCGCGAAACTGGCGCCCTACCAAGGATGGATAGGTGCATGTTCTGCCGTATGGGGACTTATCAAGGTTTTTCAGACCTTCAAATACTTTGACTTCTTCAGTGTATTCCCGGTTGGTATTATCACAATGATCGTCTCCGCGCTTCTTACTCTTGCCCTTGGTCTGCTTCTCGGGATCGGGGTCATCAAATCCTTCATTGGTTCTGAAGATGCAAAAGCCAAAATGGATGAGATGATGGCAAAACTTGCCCCGAAGCAGGGAAAACTCGGGCTTTTAGGCATAATCGTAGGTATCTGGATGATGCTATACGTACTTCTCAATCTATCTTTCTAACCTGGCGTTTCAATTTTCTTTCCGGGAACAGCAAATACTGTTCCCGGTTTCTCTTTACAATGCTCTAATCGAATCTTCGGTGATATAGCTCTGCCATTGACAGAATAACCGTATCGATTAACTTCCACTGAACATTACATATAAGCAGGTGAAAGATGCCGATTACTCAAAAACACGGTGATTACGTCCGCAAACTTATCGCGAGCGGTGTGCAAGGCAGGGCAGCCCTCATCCTCAAGAAAATGCACCACGCTGATATCGCGGATCTATTCGGTACTCTAACGCCGCCTGAGGCCACCGTGCTGGTAGAGATACTCTTTACACAGAAGATGGCAGATAAAGTCCTCCTGGAGCTTCCAGAGGGCATTCTCCTTGAAATCCTTGAAAGAATGGAGAACAACCGGGCAGCCGAACTGCTCGCATCACTCGAATCGAACGATGCTCTTCTCTTCCTTGACGCTATACCGGAGGACCGCAGGGATGAGATAATTGGGCTGTTGTCCCCCGTTAAAAGAAACGGAATAGAACTGCTTCTCATATACCCCGAGGATTCCGCCGGATATTGCATGAGCACCAGTTACATGTCCGTGAATACTGAACTCACCGCCGAACAGGCTGTGCAGCGCATAAGGGAACAGAGTGAAGATGTTGACGTTCCGTACTATGTATACGTAACAGATGATGACGGAAGACTGGCTGGTGTCGTTCCGCTCAGGCGTCTTGTTACCTGCCCGCAGAACACTACGATTCGCAAGATAATGATGGCTGACCCATTCACTGTAAACGCCAATTCAGACCGTGAGGAAGCCGCTATTCTCGCAAGGAAGTACGATATAATGGCAATACCTGTTGTGGACGACAATCACAGATTGGTTGGAGTCATACCGGGTGACAGTCTTTTCGATGTAATGGAGGAAGAGGCCACAGAGGATATGTACAGGATGGCTGGCCTTTCGGAGGACGACAGAATATTCAGCCCCGTATCCGTGGCATTCAAACAGCGTTTCCCCTGGATCTGGGTGAATCTTTTTACCGCCTTCGTCGCATCCACTGTTGTAAGAGCGTTTCAGGGAACCATCGAATCCGTTGCAACTCTGGTTGCCTTCATGCCCATCGTGGCCGGAATGGGAGGGAATACAGGGAACCAGTCACTCATCGTAATTACACGTGGTATAGCTCTTGGGGAAATGGAATTCTCGTCCAGCCTGAAAGCCATCTTTAAGGAAGCAAGGGTAGGTCTTCTTCTTGGGCTTGTGGCCGGAACAGTAGCCTCCGCTGTTGCTTTGATATTCCCGGGCAACACGAATCCCCTTCTACTTGGTCTTGTCATCTTCCTTGCCCTGGTCGGCAATATGGGTCTTGCGAGTCTTCTTGGAGCGGCAATTCCATTGGTTCTCAAAGCCCTTGGCAAGGATCCAGCCCTGGGCAGCAATATTCTGCTCACAGCTTTCACCGATTCCCTTGGCTACCTCCTTCTCCTTGGCCTGGGAATGATTATCATACTGTAATGAAAAACCGAACAATTCTTACGCCTGATGAGATCAAAAGCATTGAAAGCGCAACTCTCTCCAACCCTTTCATGCTCCTCGGAATGCATCCCCTTGGCCCGGAATATGATAACAGAATTGAGGTTAGAACGTTCTGCCCTGCAGCACTGAAGGTTTCAATTAGAATAGAAAACGGGAAACCGTCGCAGATGAACAGAGTCACAGAGACGGGACTTTTCGTATGGATATCGAAACCGGAGAGAGAAACCTTTTCGTATACACTCATCTTCAGCACTGAAGGCACCACCTGGGAAACGAGGGATACTTACTGCTTTCTTCCCCAGCTGGGGGAACTCGACCTGCACCTTCTTACCGAGGGTAATCACTACAAGCTTTATAACAGGCTTGGAGCCAGAGTATGGGCTGCTGGAGACACAGAAGGTGTACTGTTCTCCGTATGGGCGCCAAACGCCTCCTCAGTAAGTGTTATAGGTACCTTCAACGACTGGGACAGAAGACGCCATCCCATGCGCTCAAGGGGCTCTTCTGGGTTCTGGGAGCTGTTCATTCCGGATATCTCCCCCGGAGACCTGTACAAATACTCCCTGAAAACACCTACCGGGGAAACAATTGAGAAATCGGATCCGCTTGCGCTGGCGTCGGAATTTCGACCCCGGACAGCTTCCGTTGTAGCTGATATCAGTTCCTTCCAGTGGACAGATTCCACCTGGATGAAAAACCGAAATAAATGGAACCCGTTCTCTTCCCCCCTGTCCATATATGAAATGCACGCCCCCTCCTGGAAAAAATCACCTGACTGGAGGGATTTCACATCCTGGGCCGAACTGGCCGACGAGCTCATTCCGTACATAAAGGAGCTTGGCTTTACACACATCGAGCTTATGCCGGTAATGGAACACCCATTCGACGGTTCCTGGGGTTATCAGACAACGGGCTACTTCGCTCCAACCAGCCGTCTGGGAAAACCGGAGCATTTCCAGCAATTCGTGAACAGGTGCCACGAATCATCCATCGGTGTGATCCTTGACTGGGCGCCCGCCCATTTCCCATCTGACGCCACCGGGCTTGCCAGGTTCGACGGAACATGCCTTTACGAACATGAAGACCCAAAAAAAGGAACCCATCCCGACTGGAAGACCCTTGTTTTCAATTACGACAGGCAGGAAGTAAAGAACTTCCTTGTGGCAAGCGGGCTTTTCTGGCTGGATAAGTACCATATCGACGGACTCAGAGTTGATGCTGTTGCTTCAATGCTCTACCTTGACTACTCCCGAAAAGAGGGAGAATGGATACCCAACGAATACGGAGGCAGGGAAAACCTCGGAGCCATCGAGTTCATTAAAACGCTTAACTCCATAATTTCAAAGGATTTCCCCGGAGCAATGACCATAGCTGAAGAAAGCACAGCATGGCCCGGTGTAACAACCTCGGTTGAATACGGCGGCCTTGGTTTTACATTCAAATGGAACATGGGCTGGATGCACGATACACTGAACTTCTTTCAGAGGGAACCTGTTCACCGCAAACACCATATGAACGACCTTACTTTCTCACTCATTTACGCCTACAGCGAGAACTTCATACTTCCATTCTCGCACGATGAGGTGGTTCACGGCAAATCATCCCTCCTTAGTAAGTGCCCCGGAGACAGATGGCAGCAGTTCGCCAACCTAAGGCTTCTTCTGGCCTATCAGTGGTCACATCCTGGAAAACAGCTTCTCTTTATGGGCAGTGAATTCGGCCAGTGGAACGAATGGAACCACGAAACGGAACTTGACTGGAATCTCCTTCAGTACGATGAACACAGAAAATTGAAAACTTTTGTGGGTGATCTTAACAAAATAATTATGCGCAACCCAGCTTTCCACCAGCTTGATTGCGGCCCGGAAGGTTTCAGATGGATCGACTTCAGCGATACGCAGGCAACAGTAGTATCGTTCCTAAGAAATTCAGGTGAAGACACACAGGTTGTCTGCATTTTCAACATGACCCCGGTGGTAAGAGAGAATTATCTTGTAGGTGTACCCCAAGAGGGTACTTACACTGAAATACTTAATACAGACTCAGATATCTACGGAGGTTCCGGTAAAGGTAACCTTGGAACCGTTCAGTCAAAACACTTCGGAATGCACGGCCTCCCTCACTCTGTCAGCGTAACTCTTCCCCCCCTTGCCGCTGTTTTCCTCCAGCCTGCAATCTGAAATACTATATTGGTCTGATTCGAGCTGAACTGTTCTTTCGGGGCTGCAGAACCCTGAAAGACAGAAGAGGACATCTTCGCTCCTTAAAAGATCACCTCTCCAATACAGGCTTCTCTGTCGCCCAGATCGGTCCTGTGAATCTTATTCAACGCTCATGTCTTACCGCTGTTTGCGTTTCAGGCAGTAAAACCGGAGTAAAAAGAATGCTGGAACATGCAGAAAAGCTCATGTACAGCCCCGAATGGGAACTTATAGTATTAGAAACGGATATACTTGGTGATAATGAGGTTTTACCTGAATGGGAGCAGATATGAAATCGCACAGAAAGTACCTCTGGTTCAATACTCCGAATCGCAGGGATTACATCAATATCACACCGGCGGTTGATCAGGAACTGCGCGAAAGCGGTATAAGCGAAGGCCTCTGCCTTGTAAATGCCATGCACATCACCGCCAGCGTTTATATAAACGATGATGAGCAGGGCTTGCTTCAGGATTACGATGAATGGCTTGAAGAACTTGCCCCTCATGAACCACTTACGCGATATAGACATAACAGAACAGGTGAAGACAATGGCGATGCACATCATAAGCGGCAGATAATGGGAAGAGAAGTCGTTGTAGCCGTTACCGATGGACAGCTTGACCTTGGACCATGGGAACAGATCTTCTACGGTGAATTCGATGGAAGACGCCGGAAGCGAGTCATGGTGAAGATAATCGGGGAATAGTTTCACTGGTTCAATTGTATATTCAACACGGATTGGTTTACAACATTGAACGAAAGGATTGAGACATGAAAAGATCAGGAGTGATTCTGCTGCTGGTAATCTTAGCTGTAACCGGTATGGCGATAGGACAGGGATACTACGAATATCCGGCCACAATAAGCTCAACAGGATCAGGCACATCCAGCGCGGAGCCTGATGTAGCATCAGTAGTGTTCGGTGTGAATATCACGAGATCAGAGCCCAACGTAGCTGTAAACGATGCTGCGCAACTGGTGGAATCCGCAATGGCCGCTGCCCGAAGCGAAGGTGTTGCAGGTGAAGATATGCAGACCACCAGCTACAACCTCTGGGTTCAGGAAGTCTGGGACGATTACGATTATGACTACACAGGTGAAATGGAATATGTAGTCAACCATTATATAAAGGCGGATATCCGTGATATCAGCTCTGTAGGTGATGTACTCGCCGCAGTTGTGAGCGCAGGCGCCAATTCCATCAACGGAGTATCCTTCTACGTTGAAGACACCGCCGCGATGTACGAGGAAGCAAGACAAAGGGCATCTGAACATGCAAGGGACAAGGCCGAGCAACTTGCAGATAATTTCGGAGTAACCCTGGGCGAAATCACAAGCATCAGCGAATGGACCAACTACTACCCCACCTCCCAAATCGCATACGACAACTACGGAGGCGGCCTTGGAGGTTACGTGGAATCTCCTTCTGTTACACCGGGAGCCTTCTCAATCTCCGTAGAAGTGTCCGCAACTTACGAGATAATTCAGTAAACCATGTTGCGGGGAATCATTCTGATACTTTCGCTTCTAAGCGCTCATTCGCCTGAAGAAGCCATACAGGATACCTGGAATTCACTTCAGGATGGTTCCCCCGACAGTTTCCTCTGTACTCTCACCCCAGCCTGTTCTGCGAACATCCTTCGGCTCTGCTCCGAATACCTTGACTTAATGAAAACACTATCCAACGAAGAACTGGGAGAACTCTTTGCCTCCTTCCGACTTGAAGCCGCGCCGAATGAAATCGAATTCTGGAACAACACTGCTGTCCTTGAAATGATCATTTCATCCCCCGGACAACATCAGATAATCAACAACAGCACGATCACAATAGACAGCATCCATGCAGCTGACGGAACCGCTGAAGTCTTCGTGACAATCAATATGCCCAACAATCAGTCAGCCAGCCTGGAGTTGCCGGTAACAGCCTCCCCCCCGGGCTGGCATACTGCCGGTCTGGAAGATCTTACTGAAATCTTACTTGAAAACACAATCGGCGAATAATTTCATTGCATGTTTCCTAGCTGTCTTAATCCTCCAATAGGTCAAGCGGGCTGGTTACACCATTCTGGAATCCCTTCATTACGTGCAGATATATCCTTGTTGTTTCAAGATTTTTATGTCCCAGTAATTCCTGTATAGCACAAAGGTCCACACCAGACATAAGTAAATGAGTTGCAAATGAATGCCGCAACGTATGAATGCTAGCACGCTTGACTATACCTGAACTCCTGACAGCTTTTCGCATAGCTCTCTGAATCCCTGAAGGGTGTAAATGATGTCTTCTAACTTCACCAGTTGCTGGATCAATAGAAGCATTTGCTGCAGGGAACAAGTACTGCCATCCCCATTCACGACCGGCATTCGGATATTTTCTTGCAAGAGCCTCTGGAAGAGATACAGGGATGTTTGAGTTTTCGAAAATACTTCTTGCTTCAGCAAGCTGTTTCCTCAAATCAGGTATTATTCTGGAACTCAAGACAGTAATCCTGTCTTTGTTGCCTTTGCCGCTCCTGACGGTAATCGACTTCTGATCTAAATCCACGTCATGAATACGAAGTTGAAGACCTTCCGATAATCTCAAACCACTTGAATAGATCAATTGAAGAATCAGATTAGTTATACCTTCAGTCTCTTGAAATACCTGCTTCACTTCTTTTCTCGATAGTACTACAGGCAGTCTCAGCGGTCTTCTTGCTCGAACAGCATCAATACTTTCGGGTTCACGAGAAAACGCATTCCGGAACAGAAATAGCAGTGCGTTAAAGGCCTGATTCTGTGTCGATGCTGCTACTTTTCTGCGTAAAGCAAGATGGCTGAGATAATTTCTGAAAGAAGAATCTGATTTTATATCAATGCTCATTTCCATACAGTAATTAAAATACCTTGTACTCCAATTCAAGTATGCTTTTTCTGTACTTCTGGCATAATGTCGAATTCTCAGACTTTCTTTCATTACCTTTAAAGGAGTTCCTGCTTTCTCCAGAGATTCAGTAGTATTTTCGGGATAAACTTCCCGAAAAATCTTAACAGCATCAAGTGCCTGCCGAATCTGCCAATCCTTTCTACCTTCCTTGGTAAGAATATCAGCATATTCAGAATCACTTGGACGTCCAAGGAATAGAAAGTGCTTAACCCATCCGCTCATGTATGGTATATGATTCTCTCGTACCAGGTTCAGAGATGCTAAGTGTTCGTTGTACTCAGTCAAATCGTACTTCATGATATTGAACCTCCATGATATATAGATTAGACATATTAACTGAAAACACTATGTTTAGTGTACAAATGTTTACTATTCAAGTCAACCCCTTCGATGTCTTTGTTCCTTGACTCAAGATTAGCATGCATATTAAGTTATAATATTGAATAGAGAATAACCAAATGAAGACTCTGTATAATCATTGTTAGGTAGAAAGGAGAAACGGAAGCTCACAAACAAACAGGGAGGGAAAGGAAAA
>JAIORS010000203.1 GCA_021108005.1 Candidatus Aegiribacteria sp. | reverse complement strand
TTTTTCCAAGATTTTCACGAAATGCATATACTGCATGGTCATAAACAACACTGTCTGGACGTGAGAAATATATGAGTTCAAATATGCAGTGGGCTGTATGTTCACTATCTCGAAACTCCTCTGGATTCAGTTGAATTGATCGTATTCCATTTTTACTGACATGAATAATCTCAGATGGTGAAACTTCTTTTTTGAATTCAGCTCTTATGATATCTATACAGCATAAGAAGATCCAGAAGAATGCTACCAAATATTGTATCAAATTCATTAGAAATATTTTGCTAAATCACTATATGATGTTGTAATAAGCGGTTCTGCAAGAATATAATTTAAGTATTGTTGGAACTCTCCATTTATTTTAAACCCGATGCAGAGGCTTCCGCCATTGTCCGTTTCGAAATCAATCCCGTCTTGCAGATCATACCATTTGAGTATGTATCCTTCGTCAATAATAAATTCCGAACGGTTGAGCGGAGCAGCAGAAGTTGTATAGATCGGATCATCCTTTCAAGTTTCGAGATTGGGTAGATGTGCCTGGCCGTGCAACATTCCTGTACAATAGGAAAGTGGATCTTCCGTCATGATGCAATTCGCTCCCAGGCTGGCTTTCCTTCTTATGGCTTTTCGATATTTGTGAATGAAAATAGCCACACTGCCCTAAATACCCACAGTCAAACATCGTTACCGGCAGATATGCACGCGAGGTGTGGTTGTGGCGGAAATCCGGGATCATTCGGTCTTTCAAACTACTACGAAGAGAAAATTGGAATGAAGGGTATTCCCCACCATCCCATTTATGCAAATTGACAATAGATGATAGAAGCAAGTATTTTTATTTATCTTCTTCGACTATCTAGTAAACAATGCAGATGTTTGAAGTTGGTTTGCATTTACTTCAGCTCTACTGAAGCTGAGTCTTTTTCCAAGGAATATTTATGCAACTTCAACCAAATTATGACAGGATCAATATAAATACTCTTCTTATTTTAGGTGTTCTTACAATTGCATTTGCAGCAAGTGCAGGTGAAATGACCGTTTCGATACCGCTTGATGCTTCAGCTATAAACATCTCCGAGGCTGGCATCTATACGAAAATAACCGGCATAGGGATGGGCCTCATCAATGTGATTGGAGCGCCCAGCCTCCCCGCGTATTCCGCGAAGATAGCACTGCCCACAGGCTGCATGGCGACTGAGATTGATATCATTGATGCCGAATACACAGCTGTGAGGGGACTGTATAATGTCATGCCGGTTCAGACTCCGGTTCCATTTTCAGTTGAGTGGAATGCGTCTCCAGTTGAGCCGGATCCGAAAATATACAATTCCAGCTCTTTCTATCCTGCGAATCCCGTTGAGTTCGCCGGTTCCAGCGTTATACTGGGTATCCCTCTTGCATACGTAATGGTGTTTCCAGTAAGATGGAATCCTGTAAGCAAAACGGTTGATATCCTTGCGAATCTTACCCTGAGAGTTACCTACGAGAGCAGTCCTGAAGCATCCACTGTTGTCAGGAGGAGCATTCAGAGCGAGCTTCGATCTCAGGAAACTGTCAGGAACCTTGTGGTGAACCCTGAGGGAGTATCACATTCGGGAGCTGCAATAGTCGATTCAAAGGATCTGGCCTACGGTGAGTATATAATTATTGCAACCACGGCTTACGAAAGCCATGCTCAGGAACTGGCGGACTGGAAAACCTCGAAGGGCGTGCCTGCCAACGTCTATACAACAAGCTGGATTGAAAACAGCTACAGCTGCTTTGACCTGCAGCAGGAGATTCGGGCGTTCCTTACGGACTGCCGCGATGAAGGAGTGGAATACATTCTCATCTATGGAGATGATAACATAATAGAAGGCAGAGATGCCAGAATAACATTTCTCGAGCATGAAGAATATCCCCCAGTTGACCTTTACTGGTCGGATATCAACGACATGTTTCCGGAAGTCGATCTATGGGACAGTAACGATAACCATATCTGGGGCGAGTTCGAAATTGACAATATTGATTACCATCCGGATCTCTGGGTAGGTAGGGCGAGCGTAAACACAACCGACGAATGCACAATCTTCAACGAGAAGGTATACATCTACGAAGGGGTTTCATCCACTGATTACTTTGAGAGTTCGGAGATTGAGGAGAGGATCGGGTACACGACAGAAAGGCTCTGGCCGGGATGTTACGCCTCCGCCGGAGCAGAACTCATATCCGAGTACGTTCCATCAGATTGGACAGAGGAGAAGTGCTACGATTCCAACGGGAACAACAACATAGCGATAACTGACAGCATGCTCAATGCCGGACCTCATCAAGTATACCACGGCAGCCACGGCTCGCCTACAGAATTTTCTCTTCCCGGAGGGCTTTACTCAACTAACGATTTCAGGAATCTCACCAATATCTCCAACGGCAATCTTCCTGCAATATGGAACTCTATCTCGTGCAATATTGGATATCTTGATTACGACTCGGACTGTATGGGTGATGCATGGAACAATTCTCCTAATGGAGGTGGGTTTGGTGCATTCAACGCGAGGTATGGCTTCGGGAACCCCAGCAATCCGGGATACGGCCTCAGCGAAATACTATGCAGGTACTTCTATGACGTAATGTGGAACAATGACCTGTTCATTCTCGGTGTTACTCATGCAATGGGTAACGATGCTATGGGTCTCATCAACTATGAAGTGATAGACTGGTGCGTTAAGGAATACAACCTTTTTGGAGATCCGGAGCTTCCCATGTGGTTCCATGACGCATCTGATCTGGATGCTGCACATACCGCAAGCATTTCCGGAGCGACAAGTGTAACTGTAACTGTTACATCAGGCGGATCACCCGTAAACGGAGCCAGGATTTGTCTTCAGAAGGGGGACTGGCAGACTGGTGACATCTATATGGTTGAAACAGCAAATGCAGCCGGAGAGTATACTTTCTATGTCAATCCGGCATCTACAGGTACCATATCCGTAGTTGCCTGGGCAAGGGATCATATCTCCTATCAGGGAACCATAAACGTCACAGGTACAGGATTTGAGGGGGGAGGCATTCAGGATTACATCAACGGTGTTGATGCTGTATACCCCAGCCCTGCGATGAACAGCGCTACAATACCCTTCAGCTTTGCAGTAGAAGGTATGGCCAGGGTTGATGTGTACGATATAACAGGTAGTCTTGTTAGAAAACTTGCTTCCGAAGAGATGACTGCCGGAGAGCACAGCCTTGTGTGGGAACTTGAAGATGCCAATGGAGAGGCAGTTCCATCGGGAATATACCACATAAGAGTTTCAACTGCCGATTGGACAGGTACGATCAGCCTGGTGGTTACCAGATAGAAACCGATTAAAAGGACGGGTTGTCATTCCGCCCTTATCGTTTTCAGCAAGTGCGTTTTCCAAACAGAATTCGAGTGACGATCTTTTAAAGGCTAGTGCATCACCGAAACAGTCCCGTCGTAATAATTAACGATATAGACCGCATTACCAGCGGGAAGTGAACAGATGCTGGAAGGATTTTCGCCTATGTTCCTGATTGTAATGACAAAATTGTCTTTAAAATAAATCATAGATACAGTGTTTTCCATACAGTTAGCAACGTAAGCACAAAGAGGATGAAAACAAAGGCCAATAGGACCATTACCGACATTCACTGTCTCTGTTACCGAGTTATCTGACGTCCGGATGATAGAAACAACATCGTCACCAAAGTTTGAAACGTAAACGAATTCTCCTGATGGATGAGCAGAAATACCTATTGGATGTGCTAGCATACTTACTGTTTCTACAACCGAATTGTCGGATGTGCGGATTACAGAAACGTTGTTGGAATTACAATTAGTAACATAGACGTACTGTCCGGAAGGAAGTGAACATAAACGATAGGGATTTGTTCCTACATCTATGTTTGTAACCACAGAGTTGTCAGAAGTTCGAATGACAGAAACATTATTGTTATCCCGGTTTGCGGTATAAACGTATTCGCCTGAAGGGAGCGAACAGATTCCTACAGGCCTGTTTCCTACATTGATATTCTCAACTACGCAGTTGTCGGAAGTGCGGATGACAGAAACGTTATCGGAGCCCCAGTTTGTTACATATACGTAATCACCGGAGGGAAGTGAGCAAATCCCGTATGGACTTTCACCAACATTTATTGTTGTGATAACGGAGTTATCAGATGTGCGGATAACTGATACATCATCGCTACCGCGGTTTGTAACATAAACGTACTCCCCCGAAGGAAGTGTACAAATACTCCACGGGTTAATGCCTACATCCACAGTAACTATCACATTACTCGGCGGAAATCGAACAGAAATTTCATTACTCCAGCTGGTAAGATTCTCGTTATTCGTTGTAAGAAGCGCATAGTAGTAAATATGTGAAGGGCCGATGTTGCAATCATCATAAGTATCTATCCCGGGCAAGGACGTGCAATACACAAGTTCAGCAATGGTGAAATCATCCTCAATACCGGAAGTGATTGATCTGTAGAGTTTGTAGGAATTGAAGTTTGCATCAGGACAATTGGTCCAGGCAAGAGAAGTGTATCTCCGGGAATAATCAATAAGTGACAGCTCTGAGGGTGTGGGACGTTCTGTGTTTATTGATACTTCGTTACTCCATACACCATTCCCGTTGGAACCAGAAGTCCTAAGAATGTAGTAGTATTCTGTTCCCCAGGTAACGCCATTATCTATAAAGCTGGATGTGTTGATCTGTGTAAATTTTCCCAGGATATCCGCAGAGGAGAGGTGCGAGGGGATGTGGGAAGTTTCTGACCTGTAAAGAACGTAGCTGTTGAAGTCCTGATTGGAACAGATGGTCCAGGAAGCTGTTACCACACAGCTGCTTTTAGTGCCTGTTGAATTCAACCTTGAGAATGATAATACTGCTGTTGCACAAGGTATGGAAGCATCTCCTGATTCGGTCTTGTCGGTTGAACCGGTAAAATCTACCGAAAGAGTGGATGAGGCTACATCAGGCCCTGTACTATTTACGCATGCTAAGAGCAGAACAAGTGCAAAAACGATGGTCACGTTTACTACATTTTTCATGTTGCTGTTTCCATCTTGGGTGTGTATTTCAATAAAAGATATATGAGCATTACAGTTAATCATGAGTATGTCAACTTTAATAGATTGTCTGCATAATTTGCATACCCAAAATATCCAGCGAAATATGCGAAGTCGACTTCCTTCTTTTGATACCCATTGAGGCCTTCTCCTCGGCATGCCATCGTGGTCGGCAAAAACGAGTTTATATGCAATATCAGGGAGTTCGGGGCGCTGGCCGTTGTTCAGCCTGTTCTTCAGAACCTCAAGGATGATGAGATTCTCATAAAGTCCCCCTCGCAGTGGATCGCGAGAAAGCTGATCAGCTCTGTGGATACCCAGGAGTTAACAGACCATACCGACATCCGTGAAGTAGATCTTCGGTGATTTCATTACGCGCTTCCGCGTGTTCTCGAAATAAGGTTGCAGTTCAAAAACCACGAACGAAGCCTTCAGGACATCAATTCATGTCTTGATCGTGGTTGAAGAAACACCCACATTGGGACAAACCGGCGACAACGCGCTCAATGCAGGACTCAAGATGGAAATCGTTGGGCTTTCCTTCCAGTGAAAAATCAAGATCCTCCGAAAACCTCGGCAGGGAATAGAGGAACCGAAGTTTCTAGAAGTTCGTTCTCCGGGCGTGGTATATGTAGGTGTAACCGTCAACGTTATCCGATGCGGTCCATCCGGTCTGAAGGAACTAACCCTGGAAGATGAGGTCGGCAGTCTCTGAAATCGGATAATCCACGAGCATATACGCGTCGATGAGGATTCTTCGAGAGTATTCTCATTTATTGTTCATATTCAGGATAAAGCTTCTTCATGCATTCAGGACAGATTCCATGACTGAACAGAGTGTCTGAACGCTCTGTTATGTATTTCTCTATCTGTTCCCAGTATCCGGAATCATCCCTGATCTTTTTACAGGACGAACAGATTGGAAGCAGCCCGCTGAGTGTTTTCACTTCG
>JAIORS010000202.1 GCA_021108005.1 Candidatus Aegiribacteria sp. | reverse complement strand
AGCCGGCCGCGTGAAATAGTAGCTTTTGACTGGGATGGCAATGAGCTTTGGACAGCAAATACCGGTGATAGAACTGTTAATTATGCTTTAACAGTATCTCCGAATGGTAGTAGAATTGGTGTTTCATTCGCAAGAAGTGGAGCCATGATAATCGATGGAGATGATGGAAGGATTCTTTGGGAAGGTTTCAATGGTTTGCAGACTTCGAGAATTGTTTTTTCGCCAGATGCTTCTTCTGCAGCATTTCCTGCTTCCATGTCAACAGGGAAGTTACCCTATAATTTTATCGCTCTATCTGTTAATGAAGATGATTCTTACGCAGAGCGGAACTGGTATTTGGCATTATCTACCTGGCATGCTTTGGTTCCCAGGTATGTTAATGATAATTATCTTATTTTGTTTACTGCATATAAAACCGAAAGTGTTCTAAGGCGTTATAGTCTCAGTACTTCAGAAGAGTTGATCTGGACGTCAGAGCCGATTAAACTCGATGAATGCAGTTTCCAATCAATAGGGAACACTTTCAATTTGGATCTGGATTTAAGGAGTCCAGTTACAATTCTGTCTAAATCAGATACTGAGCTTATATATCATTCGCAAGAAGGTATACGCATCATGACAATTGTAACTGACGGAGTTGAGTGATCATGTTGAATACAATAATAACATTCATGCTCATCTCCGGTTCTCTGTTTGATCTGATTCCGTTTATCGATCCTCCACATTGGAATCCTTCCTGGCCAATATTCAAGGATAACCCTCAATTTATGCCCGTATGGAAAGGGTATGGGGATTGGTGCCCTCCAAGCCAGGGACCTCATGGTGGGATAGATTTTGATGCTTCGGCGATAACTGACTCCGTTCTTGCACCGAATGATTTTGATGCATACTCTGGAGATATCTACATTGATCCTTTCAATCCCGATCCAGGTTATATGATGTGCTTCCTTGAATCCCTCGATGATGACTATGGATGGGGATTAGGACATCTGAAAATTCTTGATCCATACGAACCACAATTTCTGTTGGGAAACCCTATCACAGCTAAAAGACCAATGGCGCCTGCTCAGCCACCAACAGGTGCCCATATCTGGAGACATGTTCATTTTGCATGGGTGCCAAAGCTTGACCCAGATCCTACTACGAATTTAATTGGTCTTTTCAATCCTTTCGATTATCTGCAGGCTCCCGCTGGATATGATGAAACCGGCTTTTGGCATATTCCACATGTAGATAATGGTAGTCACTGTGGGATGTGGTTTACATTGGATCAGATAGAAGAACCAGGAAATTTTCCCGGCGGTCTGTCGGCTTTAAAAGATTTTCAAAATCGAATATATGGTGTTGTAGACATCGTTGCACGGCCTTATTCCCACCCTGTTGGTTCACCTTTTGAGACCAACTGCGGCGTAAGATCTGTTTCCCACAATATTCTGAAGCAGAATCCTTACAATGGCAGCTATGATCCTCTTCCGGATGATATTTATGGTGCCAGAACACTGGTTTCTTTTGATGGTTTGATACCATACGGACCATCTCCATATTACGATGCTCTTTTCTTTGACCCAAAAGGTACCGGGAGTACCGACTGGGATTGGAGTTTTGGAACTTCATACATAGTTACAAATTGCGGAAAAGGTTCTATAGGTAGTAATGGTTTTGATAACATCTGGACAGGCAACATGACTCATGACTGGAGAGTTTCACCACAGAAGTTAAATCAGGGAGGATGGGACACCAGATTAAGGAGTCCTTTTATGGGAGGCAGCGCCAATCTCGAAAAAGCGTATATAAATGAACATGCTGCATTCCCTGATGGGAGGTATGCGGTTGAAATTACTGCGGTAAGCCAGGGCGATAGCATAGTTTCCCTCGATACTCTCCCATCCACTGATGTTTGGAATCCAGCAGCAACTGTACAAGGTATCGTTGTTGATAACTACAGACCTCATGTCGATTCAGTTGATGTTTATCAGTGTCCTGAAAATATCATTCTTTATTCTGCAGGATGGATTACTGATTATGAAAGTCCACTCGATACTATAAGGCTGTATGATGAAATAGATAACTGGTCCTATTTAGCGCAAGATACATCACATACTTTATTTGTTTACGTATATTATTCTGAGCCGATTGATAGTTCTTTTCAGGGAGATGTCTGGCTGACTGCAGGTAACCAATCAGAAATAATATGGAGTTCTCTTGATTCTGATGGTACAAATAGTCTAAGTCCAATTCCTTTGATGAACTCAACACATTCAGTTTCACCAGTCGTTTCGAGAGAAACCGATAACGGTTCATATTACGTAGGTTATGAAAGCAATGTACCTTTTCCCGGTCGTTATGCAGGGGAATTGATTCTTCACATCTCTGGTCCACGTGATCTGTCAGGCAACAGGATAGACGCAGATCCGTCTACAGTAGCTCATCCTAGAGACAGAAGAGGATATTTTCCTTCTGCTGGGTATGAGACCGGAGTCGATAGCAGTTATTCCTGGGGTGTTCCCAGGTATTGGGCGATGCCAGGGGCACCTTACGATGATTATGTAGTCGGTAAAAAATATAATGGAGGAGCTTCAATATCTGGTACGGGGATGTATCTGGATTCTCTTCATCTTCAAGGACGCCGGGTACCATGTACTTGCGGACCAAGTACTGGACATGATTCAAGAAAAGGCTGGTGCCCTTACTGGGCTGGATTCTGGCTTAGTAAAGATCCATGGGGAGTAACAGATTCGATATACATTGTAAAACCGGTTACTGGAGAAGGAATATACAACGGTTGGGATAAAATAATATTTGATCTTCCTATTCCATATGAAATGCATTACTGTGGACCAACAATACCATATCCACATTCACAGTGTCGTGGATGTATAAGCACTTACACAGGGAATCACTGTTTTGTAGGATGGTCTAACAAATTAGACCACTCCTCTCCTTATGTGAGCTTTATAACGTGTATTGATGCTATTTCTGAATCTATTGCTGATCCTTTGTATCTTGGTACAGGAGGAATCTCGGGTATCTACGGAGGAGCGGGAGATACTGTACAGGTTCATTATGGTGGAGACATTTTGTATTTCACACCGGAGGATTTTTTCCCGGAAGAGAAGAATAACTGCTATGATAGCCGGGCTTATGAAGCAATAGAGGATGAACCTGGTGCTGTGTATGACTTCTCGCTTGCAGTTCCAAACCCGAACCCGTTTGCAGTGTCCTCAGTATTCACTTACACTCTTGCTTCATCAGGGACAGCGTCACTTGATGTTTACGATGTCTCTGGAAGGCTTGTGAGGAATCTGGTTTCCGGGGAACATCTTTCCGGTGCGCACTCCGTTACATGGGCTGGAGACGATTCAAATGGAACACCCATTCCCGGTGGAATTTACCTTCTGAGGCTTTGTTCAGGAGAAGAAACCGCGGTCCGATCCTGCGTGGTTATCAGATAGCAGCATATGGGGACACTCATTCAGCTTCTGATATGTATTCCTCATTGGCAGTATCCGTCATGTTGTGTGCCCTGGTGCAGGAGTAAAGGACGGCTGCCAGAGGAGCATTGAAGAGAGTCCGTTATAATAAAAAACGGTGCTCATCGATCTGAGGAAGGATGCTGCTATGGTTTCCTCACGATAGCTTTCCTCATGTCCAATACAGTGAAAGCCTGGAAACGGAATGTATAGCTTCTGAACAGGTTTTGCATTATTAATTAATCAGTACATATTATTGAGAATTATACTTTTGTTTGTTTTCTTAAAGGACTGCAGATATAAAAGGTTGACATAAGCTATATGTTTTCTGTATGCCTTTACTTAACTTACTTAGGGGGCGAAGGGAGATGAAGCCATTCAGTTCACAACTGTATTTCTGGCAATATTAGCTGTTTCAGGTTTACTGCCTCAACAGGGCAACGTATCGTCTGATATTTTCCATTATCTTTCAGGGCTTGAATCCTCTGAAAGACAGCAGGAACTGGATCTGCTGAATATATCCTATTCGGAACTGCAGTGGGCATCGGGTGCTTTCGAAGGCATCTCAGGGCATGCAGGGCTTTCTGCGGGATCTCTTGTGGAGATCAGGGTCTGGCGACCCCTTTCACCCGAAGATCTTTCAATTCTTGACCGGTGCGGATTCTGGCCTGCATCATGGGCTCCATCGCACGATACATTCGCTGCGTACGTTACCGGTGAACCCGATATCAGTTCTATACGCTCCAGCGGATTTATAAAGTCAATAAAACCATGGAATGCCTACGAATACAGCAGCAGCAACCAACCGGTGAACTGGTCCGGTCATTTTCTTTTGGTTACGGTAGGAGACATTGTCCCGCCGGGCGGAGAGCGGATGAGCGGCAACTTCGTACGTATAGCCGGATCACACGCTGATTTTCAGAATCTCTGCCGGATTGAAGGCGTTGTAAGGGTTATCTGGGAAGAAACTGTAAACCCTGAAAATGAACTGTTCAGAGCCGATGACAGCAGGCGGCTCATAAGCTGTTCATCGATCTGGGAATACTACCAGGGGGAAGGAATCATCACAGGAGTGCTTGATACCGGGGTATGGAGAAGCCATCCCGATCTTTCATCCGCTGTTATCTCAGGCCCCGATGATACGGACGGCCACGGTACGGCCGTCTGCGGTGTGATATCCTCACGGGGGGAAATTCCACTGGGTTGCGAGTACAACGGAAGAGGAGTCGCTTACGATGGCTCACTTTTCGTACTTCAGAGGCCGGATGATCTGACCCCTTCCCAACTGGATAATCTGTTCAACGATTTCGACCAGGCGGACTGTAAGATCGTCAACAACTCATGGGGATTATCATCTACAGGATACGATGCTTTCTGCGAAATCGTTGATTCATGGGTTGATCTTGAAGGACTCGTTCTTGTTTTCTCAGCCGGTAACCTTGGAGAAACCGGGGGCATAACTTCTCCTGGAAACGCGAAGAACTGTATTACCGTTGGAGCCGTTACTTACATTCCGGACGGGAATGGCAACTGCTATCTGGCTCCATACAGCAGCCAGGGGCCAACGGAGGGAGACGGCCGTCTTAAACCCGATATTCTTGCCCCCGGAGGCGCTTTTACCGGATCAACCATGGAGAACGGAGTTGTAACAACCAACGCGCAGTACGGCAGCCAGTGGCTTGACGATCCTGAAGACAGATGGCCCGGAGAACCGTATTACACACGAAGAACCGGAACCAGTATGGCCGCAGCCCATGTTTCCGGCGCACTGGCAATCTGTTACGAAAAATATGGTGAACTTGTAAACCCTGAAGACATCAGTGCTCTAATAGCTGCGAGTTCTATACCACTCGCCGGAAATACCGGTTCTGCATCATGCGGATACGCTACTACAGGATACGGCTACGGCCTTATCGATGCCTTCCACCTGCCTGGCGTATATTTCTCAGAAGAGGTTGACCGTCCTCTCTGGGTTCACGAAACTTACATCGAGGGAACGGCATACAAAGAATGGGTATTTTACATACCAGCAACGGTCAACAGGCTTTCCGGAGCAATGGCTTATAGCGATGTTCCAGGATCCGGCATCCGCAACGATCTTGAATTTTCATTGATCTCACCGGGAGGTACAACGTACAATCACTCTCTGCCATCAGGAGTTACAGGTGAAAGTCCCCTTGAAAAGATCTGTGTAGAGAATCCTGAGTCCGGAGCCTGGAAAGTACGCATTACCGCCAGCAGCTGGTCCGACCCTGGAAATCCTTTTGAGGAAGAGGATTATTCCGTTGTGGTTTACAGCTTCTCAAGAAATCCCAGCGTGAGAGTTCTGTCACCTTCTGACACTACCATATACGCGGCTCCCGGATCGACACTTGATCTACCCATGGCTGTATGCAACGGTAGTGGATACATAGTCGCTGGTACATGGGGCAGCATCGAGGCCCCGTCCGGATTCAGCGGGGAGATATTCGACCCAAGATATATGGGGAATCTTGTGTACAAAGACGCTGTGAACGTTGATACTTTCACAATCGGTACGCCTACTCAGGCCGGCACCTACGATCTTATGGCAAGGGTCAACGGCGCGAACCTCGGGCTTCAACCGGATTCATCCGTTTTTCAGGTTATTATCGCCTATCCGGATCTGACGGTATCCATGCCCAGCCCCGATTTATCACCACCGTTTTATGTGGGACAGGCTGTGCGATTCTCGGTTGTTGTTACAAATGCCGGGGAAGGACCCTCGGGAAACTGCCAATTGGGCCTGTACCTCGAGGAAGATCCGGACGGTACGACAAATCCGATAGCGTTTTTCCAGGTGCCGCCGATTCAGGGAGGAGATACACAGTCGTTCAGCACGGTGATAACCTTCTCCTATTTCGATCTGGGGCAGCGTTACCTTGCCGCCGTTGTAGACACGGAGAACGTTATCATTGAATCATCCGAAGACAATAACAGGGCGGTATACGGACCTTTCATGGTAGAAGGTACACTGGCACCCCCGGAGAATCTTAGTGCACAGAGTGGAAACGATGGATTTGTGCCTATAGCCTGGAATTCGCCCACTCCCGAAGGAGCGATTTCCGATTCAAAGGGTCTTGTCGGTTATAACCTTTACAGAAGCCTTTCTCCCCTTGGTCCGGGAAGTGAGCCAATCGTCAGTCTTACCTCAAATGATACCACCTATACCGATTCACTGGTGAGTAACGGAGTTACTTACTATTACTGGGCAACAACCATATATTCAAATCCGCACGGTGAAAGTGATTTCAGTAATATGGCCAGCGCAACACCTCAGGGCCCAAGCGGTTCCCTTTCCGGCGAGGTCTGGGATATGCATACGAGGCAGCGGCTCAGTGATATTAAAGTAGATATTTTAGACCTGGGCCTTGAGGCAATCACCAATTCGGAGGGTTATTACAGTTTCAGTAATGTCCCGGTAGGACCGGTTCCTATTACCGTTGTGCAAACAGGTTATTATACAATTCAGGATACTGTATTAATCGTAATGGATGAAAATACAGTTCATGATATACCTCTTGAACGTGAACTCCCCCAGAGTCTTAGCATAATACCAAACCCTCTTACACCAAACGGGGACGGAATCAACGATACCGCATACTTCGTATGGCCAGGCGTTCAGGGGATTCTGATAACGGTAACGATCTACGATATGGAGGGTATACCTATCCGGTCATTTGAAGGTCAGGAGCCATTCTGGGATGGACGTGATGATGATGGAACTACTGTCCCGGGAGGCCTGTACGTGTACATGGCCTGGGCCGGTGACAACAGGAGCGGAGGTGTAATATGCGTTGCAAGATAGTACTCCTCGTTCTGTTTCTTATTCTGGTTTCATCTTCTTTTGCTTCCAGTCTTACTCCCGGTTCCAGGGCAATGGGTCTCGGAGGAGCCTTTGCCTCACTTGGCGACGATGTGTGGGGAGGCTGGTGGAATCCTGCTTCCATACTCAGATCGGGCCGCTTCCTTATAGGATCCGAATATTCGAATTTGTATCCCAACCTGGATTCCGGTTCGCTGCATTACGCAGCGTTCAGTTATCTGCAGCCTGTATCGGAGTATCTAGCCTTTGCTATGGGAATGGACTATCTGAACTCTTCAGGTTTGTACTCCGAAGGCGAGGCGAACTTCACTTTTGCATTCCGCCCCGGTATTTTTCCGGTCTCAATAGGTCTGACAGGGAGATATCTCTTCAGGATATTTGCGGATAATGAATTTACATCGTATGACCCGCTGTTCGCATTGAATGGACAGAAAGGTCAGGGGATCGGTCTAAATGCCGGATTTCAGGCTGAAATTGGCAGAACCGCAACAATATCAGGAGTCGCGCAGAATATTATTCAGCCTGACCTTGGCCTTGGAGAAGCTGATAAGGAACCCATGCGGTTCTCTCTGGGTGCTGCGTTCTACCCGAGTTTCGCCACTCCGGCAGTACAGATTGATTACGGTCTGGAGAGAATTGCGGGAAAACTTGACCTGAACTTTTCAGCTGGTTTTGAAAAATGGATAGGTTCATCTTCCAACTGGGGAATCAGGTCCGGGTATGCTTTCAAAGCATCAGGATTAACTCACGAAGGGTCAGCGGGTTTTTCCGTAAGGACCGAAGGTTCCATTCCCATACAGCTCGATTACGCTTTCAGTATTCCGATGAATTCCCTTTACAGCACCTGGGGAAGGCACAGGATAGGTCTTTCCTTCAGACTCGGTGGAGCTCAGTGGAATGAAACAAGTTCAAGAGTCCCTCTTCCTCCCATGGTCGACCGGAGAACCTGGTTCCCGGATACAGATATGTACAAGTTCGACCTCTGGGCAGTGAGGGATGTTCAAAGGGATTCTCTAATGGTTGCTCAATACGAAGATGTACCTCTTAACAGCCCTGTTATTCTGGATGAGAACCAGTTGCTTTACGGGTACTTCCCCGTTAACAGCACCATTGAGCAGGATGTTATCAGAAGCCTTACTGCGAATTTCAAAGTACCCAGATTCTGGTTTGAACAGAATAATCTGGAGATGAGACTTCTTCGCCTTCATCAGGTTTCTGAGGAAGGTTCCCTTGAAAGGGTTCCTGTGGCGATGATAGAAGAAGATGAAGCTTTCTACTACTATGAAACGGATCTCAATGAGTTCTCGGACTGCATGATAACGTGCCGTCCCGCAGAGCTTGTCATGTTGGCTCCAAGAACTGTTTATGGAGCAATTGACAGTGTGGATATCCTTGAAGCCTCACTTGAATTCAGAGTAAACAAGGTATGGATGGATGAGAACCGTATCGATCCATTGACTATAGGTCTTTCCAGGGTTCAGGGAGGGGTGCCGCTCGATGTGGAAATAAGGCAGATTGATGAAGATCTTGAATACTGCTACTATGAAACCGATCCAATTAATCTGTTCCAGTTCGTTATTGTGGCTACCGAACGTGAGGGCTTACCCGTTTCCAAGATATACTTTGATCACGGTATTGATGATATCAGAGCAGATCAGATACCTTCACTTGATCGTATAATACAGACACTCCGGGCGAATCCTGGTGTTTTCGTATCTGTGGAGGGACATGCTGACAGCGATGGCACATTCTCATTCAATGATGGTCTATCAAAGAGCCGGGCTGAGAGAATAGCTGATTACCTGGCAGCCAATCTGGGAGATGTTAATGTGTCCATTGAACCCACATGGTTCGGCGAAAGGCGCCCGGCGGCAGCAAATGATACGGAAGAAGGAAGACGGCTTAACAGAAGAGTGGAAATTGTAATTCTCAGAAGCAATCAGTAGAATGAAGTGTTTCCGAGATAGTCATGATTAGGAGTATCCGATGGAAGGATTATTTGTAATACAACTTGTTGGCGCAGCAGGCCTGTTCATCGGTTTGGGTTTCTTCATTTCGATAGTATTGAAAATGCACAGGACTCTAAGCAAGATGGAGAGAACACTTTCGTCACTCGGCAGAGAAATAGAAGAGTTGACTCCCCGCATATCCTCGGCAGTACAGGAAATAGAAAAAACCGGAGAGGATATAGGAATAACGGCGAATGCTACAACCGCTCTTCTGAACAGAATAAACGGCAAAACAGGATCATCACCTGTGCTCGACGGCGCAGTACGCTATCTGCCTGCGGCGATGTCTCTTGCACGCTATATCGTACCTCTGTTCTCCGCCAGGAAGAAGAAGAACAAATGAAGCATTACATTTTCCTTACTGCTTTTCTGCTGCTGGCAGCCTGTGCCGGGCCTTCAACCGGTCCTGTAAAAGGAGTTCTGGTGGTTTACGAACCCTCCATTGAAATGCGGAATGTGAACGAACTCCTGGATGAAATCCAGATTCATGTAAAAACGGTTGATACCGAAAATGTTTTTGATTTCTCTGTGTGTTCAATTGAAGATTTCAGAGATGATCTGAAAACCAGAAGGACGGTATTGTTTGTCACTGAAGACAGTCTTCAGCTTCCGGAAGAACTCCGGGAATCAGAAGGTATCTATCGCGGTGACAATGTATGGGCGGATGACCAGATTGTTCTGGGTATAGTACTGCCGGGATTCACCAATACAGGTGCTCTTTCAAACCTGCTTGAACAGATCTACGATTCTCATCTGTCCTCTTACATTTACGGCAGTTTCGTGTCAACTCAGATGAGCAGCCCGGAGAGGATAGATAGCCTTCTTGCACTCGGTTTCAGCCTGGATATACCCAAATCGTACCATCTTGCAGACTGGGACTCTGAAGCCGGATTCATTCAGTATCAGCGCAGAGTATCCGATAAATGTCATTTACTGTTGAGCGTCAGGTGGATAGACGATTCCGTTGTGCTTTCTCCCGATCAGGCGATACTATGGAGAGAGGCGGTTTCCAGGAACTATTTTTACGATTCAGCCGCTGATTCAGTTGACAGATCGTCTGTGGAAGTTCAACCTCTGGAACTGAGAGGTCTTCAGGGATGGAGGCTCCTTGGCATGTGGAGAAATCCAGATCACCTGAACGCGGGCGCGTTCACAAGTTATGTTATAAGGGATAACGGTAGAAGGTATCTCCTCGATATGGAAGTATTTCACGAACACCGGGAGAAAGAACCGTATATTCGAGAGGGATGGATCATTTTGAATACATTCATACCGGGGGAATAAAATGGCAGATAACATATCCAGACAGGAACTGGAAGAAGTTAGAAATGATTGGATCAGTAATCCTTCACCGATACTATGTGCCAGGTTCTCAGATCTTCTTCGCAGAACCGGCAGGCTTGATGAATCGCGGGAAATCGCGAGTACCGGTCTTACCAGATGGAAAAATAATATTTCAATTTCAGTGGTTCTTGGCAGGTGTTATAAAGATTCTGGCCTTCTCGAGAAGGCGATGGATATATTCGAAAAAGTGAATTCTACACAACCACAGAACCTTGTAGCACTCAAAAACCTGGCCGAGATACACTTCCTGAAGGAATACTGGAGTAAAGCTGTACACTATTTTGAAGAGTATCTCTTCGAGCAGCCGGGAGATGATGAGGCAAGAGACAGGCTGGAAGAAGCAAGATCCAGGAAGAATTCATCTAACAAGATATCCCTTGATGTTGAGAAAGAGGAATTCGATTCTGATAATGAAGTATTTCCCCAGACGGACAGAATGAGTAAAGTTCTTGAATCTCAGGGCATTGCTACCGGAGCAGTTCCCGAATCGGGGAAAACGGAATCCAGCGGATATCCGATCGAAGAGGAACCGACGGTTGGAAGAACCTCACCGGGAAGCCTGCTCGGATTCTTCTCAGATGAAGAGAAGCAGGAGCTTCAACTGAAACCCTACGATGAAGAGTTTGAATGAGAAGTTCCCGCATCATCACAATCATCAACGGTCCTAACCTTTCACAGCTTGGCAATCGTGAAACTGAACACTACGGAACCACTTCACAGAATGAGCTTGCGGTAATGATCGAAAAAAAAGCATCCAGTGATGGTTATAAGGCAGACTTCATTCAGTCGGACGTTGAAGGGGAGCTTGTCAAAGCTATTAACAGCGCTTCGGGCAGTTCAATCGGTATCGTTATAAACCCGGCGGCATACTCGCATTATTCAATAGCTATAATGGATGCCCTGACCGCGTTTGACGGTCCTGTTGTAGAAGTGCATATAAGCCGTGTGTTTGCAAGGGAATCCTTCAGGAGCGAATTTGTAACCGCAAAAGCCGCGGATGCATTCATTGCGGGAGCTGGAATAAAAGGCTACATTCATGCCTTGGAAATCCTGTACGAATTAATTGATCAGAAAAACGGAGGTAGCATCAGTGCCCACAAGTAATGATTTCAGGCGTGGCATGGTTATTGATATTGATGGAGTGTTATGCCAGATTGTAGAATTTCAGCATGTTAACCCCGGAAAAGGGGCCGCATTCGTTAGATCGAAAATGAAGGAGATACTCTCAGGCAAGGTTCTTGACCGCACCTGGAGGGCGGGCGAGAAAGTTACTGAAGTCAGAGTGGAACACAGGATATGGGAACTGCTCTATATGACCGATATTGAATTCGTCGTTATGAATCCCGATACTTTCGAGCAGATACACCTTGATTTCGACCTGATCGGAGACGCATCCAATTACCTTGTTGAGAACAGTGAAGTTAAGATAGCGTTTGTCGATGACAAACCGATAATGCTTGAACCTCCGGATACTGTGGAGCTTGAAGTAGTAGAAACCGACCCCGGGCTTAGAGGGGATACTGCAAGCGGTGGTACGAAACCCGCAATTCTGCAGACCGGTCTGAAGGTTCAGGTACCGTTGTTCATTCAGGAAAAAGATGTGCTAAAAATCGATACGAGGAATGACAGCTACATTGAAAGAGTATCATCCTGAAACACCGTCGGATTATACTTATTCCCACTTATAACGAAGTACAGAATATTCAACCTCTTTACGACAGCATTCGCGAAGTGTGCGATTTTGATCTGATGTTCATAGACGACAGTTCCCCGGACGGAACGGTCGAAGAGATTCAGAAACTGATTAAAAAAGATCCTGAGGTGCATTTGCTGGAAAGGGAAGCCAAGGAGGGCCTAGGACAGGCATACAAAGAAGCTTACAAAGAAGTCTTTGAATCGGGCCGCTGGGACAGAATATTCATGATGGATGCCGATCTGTCCCATCAGCCGCTTCACCTTGAGATGATTGACAACGCGCTTGATGGTCATGCTTTTGTAGTGGGTTCAAGATATTTGAAAGGCGTCAGTGTGCTGAACTGGTCCATCGTTAGACTGAATCTCAGTTATGCTGCGAACAGGTACATCAAATTATTGACAGGAATGCCCTTCAGTGACAGTACAAGCGGCTTCAGAGGTTTTCGCTCTGAAGTGCTTCCGATCCTTCTATCCTCTGAGATCAAATCCTCCGGATACGCCTTTCTGGTGGAAACCCTTTACGATGTCTGGAAAAAAGGTACAGATATCGGTGAAGTGCCAATCGTTTTCGTAGAAAGGAAAAGGGGTGATTCAAAGGTTTCGATGCGTATATTTTTTGAATCCCTCTTCACTCCACTCCGGCTCCGGATAAATTCTCTTTTCCATCAGTAGTTTTCCCAGAACCATGATACCATGTTGTCCTGCAGTCCTCTTGCTGTCCAGGTTTGACCTCTGGGCACCTCAAACATTATCACAAGTACTATTCTTCTGCCCGAGGAGGAAGTAAGCAGCCCCGCTATCGCTGACGTATCATTTAAAGTTCCGGTTTTTCCTCGAAAGGCTCCAGGAGGCAGATCAGCCATTCTTGATCTCAGCGTTCCATCAACACCGTTTACAGGTAATGTGGCAAGGAACTCCACTCCCCATTCCGCTGAACTGATTCCTTCTGAGAGGATTCTTGCCAGATGTATCGGCGTCAGGCTGTTGAACCTGGAAAGACCCGAACCATCCGCAATCTGAAATCCTGTAAGTGAGGGGACAATATCCCTCAGCAGCTGACCTGTTACATCACAGCCTGCTCCGGTTGAGGCCGGGTTGGATCCTGTTTCAAGGCTGGCAGTTCTAAGAACCATCTCGGCTACCATATTCCTGCTCCACTTATTCATTGAGGTCAGGAGAACGAACATAGGGTCGGAGAATATTACAGAGGTCTGAACCAGTGAAGCTGAATCAGGTGTTTTTCTCTGCATTACCTGATTGATATTAAGACCGGCAGCCTCCAGTTCTACGGCAAGCATTCCCGCGAATTCAGCTGGAGGTCCTGCAAAGGGTTTGTAAAGAACAAGCTGGGTGTCCGGGGGTATCATTCCTTCCAGTATTATCAACGGTCTGTTCTCCGTCCAGCCTTCCACATTTGCTCTTACAGATTCTCTGGTGCCTGTAACAAGATTATTCTCTATTTCCAGACCAGGCAGCGGAGGATAGTAAAAGACTCTCATTGTATCACCTCTTGTGGAGATAATAAGCTGCAGGATATTATCTCCCACAGAAAGACCTTCAATCGGAGGACAGTACATCCTACTCCAGTCGGAGGTATCCCAGCCGGGGTTGTGTGATTCGCTGGTAAATCTTGTTGTGTCCCAGAACAGATCCCAGGAGGAATCAGGATCAAGGAATGCCGCAGTTTCGAGAGCAACAATCCTGATATGTTCCGCACTGAGGAGAGGTGCACCCGCTCCAACTATGAAAAGATTGTTGTCCGCAGTATCGGCCATTATCCTGGTTTCGTACACATAGGAAGGTCCAAGTTCTTTCATAGCCACCAGGGTTGTCAGTAATTTAACCGTGGAAGCCGGTCTGAAATAGGATTCGCCACCGAAATTGTAGAGTATTTCGCCTGTATCCGCGTCTTCCGCATAAACACCGGCTCGCCAGGATGATGGGATTGTCGGCATGTTAAGTGATAAAGACAGAAGCAGCACTAAGTGAAAGAAATAACTCAATTGGACCTCCGGTTGACTTGATATTTTTGGGAACAACATTTAGATTACCACAATATAATTGATCAGTGAACGAAAAAAGTAAAGAATTGTTGGAGGTTTCAATGTTTCGTTGTTTAACAGTCATTTCAATATTGTTGTTTATCTTCGGTTGCGGTAGAGAATCGGAAAACAGTACCGCTGACGAAGCTGATAATTTAAATGGTATAGCCACGGAATACGATGACATCGTTGTAGTCACAGTAGGCGACAGGACAGTTAAAGGTGCCGCTCTGACTCCGGCACTTGAACAGTTCAACGGCGATTCGCTGTTGGTAGATATGAAGATGAGTGCGCTTATTAACAGATTGCTGATTCTGCAGGATGCCCATCAAAGAGGTTTCGATTCTACTCGCGAAATGGAACTGTTTTCTTACGAGAGGGAAAGGGAACAGCTTCAGAGTGCATGGATAGAATTGATTCTTAATGAAAAGGTGGAATTACCTCAGGATACCGTTGAAGAATACTATTCACAAATGGGTACAATGCTGATATACAGTGCGATTACGGTACCTGATAGAGCTTTCTGCGACAGCCTGAGACAGCTTGTTATCGACGGGGAGAACATGGGCGATCTTGCTGAGGAGTATACTACCATTTTCCCTGAGAAATCCACCAGAGGTGTTATCGGACCTGTTGATTTTATGGAAACACACGCATGGGACTATCCGCATCTTGACGGACTGGAAATAGGCGAGTTGTCCTCAATTGATTCATCCCGTTCCGGTTTGAGATTTGTCAGGATAGACAGTGTCTATCAGGACTCTGTACCTGACATCGAAGAGATCAGGGAGCAGATCAGCAATAGAATACTCGGCAGAATGAGAATGGCATACAAGGCTCAATTATTTGACAGTCTTGTAACGGTTAACAACCTCCGGACGTCAGAGGGAATTCCTGAACTCATTGCTGATCACTATACCGGGAACGGTCACGAATTCGAACCATTTACTTCCGATCAGGAAGATATGGTCGCGTATACATTCACAGGCGGAGAAAGAACTCTGTACGCTTTCGTTGAAAATATAAAGAACCTTCCTCACATGTCCGACATTGTGCTTGATGATCCTGATTGGATAAGGGAATACAGCCGGCTTCTTGGTACATACGATATTTTGGCTATGGAAGCGAAAAAACTCGAAATGGATACGCTGCCTGAGCTGGTTTCATTTATCGATAAGCGTATTGATAATCAAGTACTTGATATCTATTACGATAAGGTCATAGAGCCGATGATTGTTCCAACCGAGAATGAACTGAGGGATATCTACGAAATCGAACAGGATTCGCTCATTATTCCAGAAGAGAGAACATTCAGGACGATAGGTGCTGTTGGAGAAGAACAGATGGATTTACTTCAGAATGTTATGGAGGCCGGCGGCGACCCTTATTCGATTGCAGAAGATCTTACAAAAGTACAGAGGATCCTTGCTCCAGGGGAGTTGCTGATAACCACGCCCATGACAGCGTCCGATATTCCGTCTCCATACAATGAGATGCTATTCAGCGCAGAGATGAATGAAACAGTCATCTGTTCTACTGCTTCTGATCGAGTTCTGGTGTTCGAAGTGATTGAAATCAATCCTGAACATAATGCGACATTTGAAGAATCACGGAGTCAGCTTACAGAAATATTCCATGCTTCTGAAGAAGAAGAAATAATTTGCGCACTTGTAGACAGCCTCAGTTCTGTATATCATATAGAAATAGATGCTGGATTTATTAATAGATTCGTTTATGCTGATTCATCATTTATTAATCAGCTTTAAATGAACGGCTGAATATTGAGCAAAGCGGGCTTCAAGACATTTTCTTTATGTTTCTGGAGGTGTATCAATGATATGTAGATGCTGCGGTCATGATAACAATGGACGTACTAAAGGTAAGTGTGAGAACTGCGGTTTTGAACTTTCAACGCAGAACGATGGTATGAAATCCAAGCGCAGTGCTATTCAGAAAAAACTCAAGAATCCTGTGAATTACAAGGAGCGGAGCGAATTCAGAATTCCTCCTCCAAGAGGAAACGTTCCGGCGATAGGTATTCTGATTGCTATTGTGGGCTGTGCAGCTGCATTTGTAATCACGAATGTATTCGAGAGGTCCGAGTATACACCAGAGCTTCCAGAGAGGGAGGGTTTTGAGCAAGTAATTGCGGAAAACCCGATAGATTCCATTGCTGCGCTAATTGCCTCTGATATTGTCTACGTCATGAACGACAGCGCTTCAAGAGCCCTGCCAAGGTCAAATGTTGACATGACACTCATCCCCGAGGGTTCCACAGTATCATTTCTGGGAAACTGGTCAGTTCCTCTGAGACCCGCAGCTTCTTTCATAGTGCAGAAAATCAGTCAACGGGAGTTCAACCCTCTTAAAATCGACAGAATCTGTGTCTGGACCGACAGCACCGAAACCGAATTCATATCTGCTTCTCTTATCAAGCTCGAGGTTTCCAATGTAGACACTGTTACCGGTCCAGTTCTTGTAAAACTCTACTTCACTCCGGAGATGATGAGGGGCAGAGTAGAGGAATTCAATGTGCAGTACGACATGGCTGTTGATACACCCGAATTTACTGAAAGCCAGTTGAATAACCTGATTCTAACAGTATCCAGAAGGCTGGAGAATAAGGATTACGAAGGACGCAGGATTCAGGTTGCTGCCCTGTTCGATTACAATGCGTACAGTCTTGGTGATGCTGTCGATATCATGAGACGGATTACGCCAATGGCCATTGACAGCCTTGGCTACGAAGGATTTTCCGTAAGCGTTTTTGCCCTTACGGATTAATTCTTACTTTCTTCAGTTCAGCGGATCAGCACTGGTTTCACTGATGAATCCTACTGGTCGAATCTGTATATAACCGAGTAAAGACCCTGTGGCACATAATCGTTCATTGACCAGGCTCGACTGTTCCGGCGGGAAGATGCAATCTTGATGCGGGATTTCCGGAAAGGTATTAAATGACCGATAAGCGAAAACTGGAGATATTCTCCGAAATACTTCGATTCAGAACCATATCCCGTCAGCCTGGAGAGGTTTTTGACATGAAGCCCTTCAGGGAAATCGCTGAATACCTGAAAAGAACCTTCCCACTGGTGCACAGGCGTTTTAAAAGAGAAACCGTCAGCGACGGAAGTCTTCTCTATACACTTCATGGAGCGGATCAATCGCTGAAACCCTTTATGCTTACCGCTCATCTGGATGTAGTTCCGGCTGAGGATGGTGAACTGTGGCTGGAACCACCCTTTTCGGGCAATATCAGGGATGGAAGAATATGGGGAAGGGGAAGTATCGATTACAAAGCTGGTGTTTCCGCCATGCTTCAAGCTTGCGAGGATATCCTTGAAATGGGATTGAACCCCGGTCGCACCATTATTCTTGCTTTCGGGCATGACGAGGAGATCGGCGGAGTTAACGGTGCTTCCGAAATCGTGAGAATTCTCAAGGATAGAGGTGTTTTCCTGAGTTCTGTACTGGACGAAGGCGGGTATATCTACAGTTACCCATGGCTGGAAAAGGATGTAGCCGTCATCGGTCTTGCGGAGAAGGGATACCTTACAATCAGGTTGACAGCATCAGGAGTTCAGGGACACGCTTCGGTACCTGAGCTTCGCACTGCGGCCGGCAGTCTTTGCGGGTGCCTCGCAGCGCTCGAGAGGAATCAGATGCCACCGAAGCTCTGCAGCCCTGTGGAGATGATGCTGCAGTCGACTTCCGGCATGCTCAGGGAATCCCTGGTCAGCGGTAATTACGTACCAACTCCTGAAGAGATGACGACTATTATTGAAAGATGGTCTTCCGGGAACGCCCTTATAAGGACTACCACAGCTATTACAATGATTCGGGGCAGCAGCAAGGAGAACATCATTCCGGCGGAACCGTATGCCCTCGTGAATTTCAGGGCGGTACCAGGTGATCATTCGCGTGATATCATGAATCATGTTCTGGCGATAGCGGAACCATTTGGAGTGGATGCAAGGTACGATGATGCGAATCAGATTCACGAACCCTCCGCTATATCTTCAATAGATACGGAGGAATTCAGAGCCATAAGCGCGATTTCCAGGAAAATCTGGCCGGATACCCCCGTTGTGCCGGGCATTTTTCCCGCAGCGACCGATTCAAGACATTACTGCGGCATAACGGATAACGTGTACAGGTTCGAGCCGGTTCATCTTGGAACAAGGGGCATTGGAGCCCTGCACTCCGCCGGAGAATCCATAAAAGTGAAGGATTATTTTAATGCTGTCAGTTTCTACGCGGGTTATATAAGAAGCGTATGCCAATAGGAAATTCACTTTCCCACCGCTATTACCTTGACCACCCGAATATCTAGTATCTGTGATCTTCTGACTGAAGTGACGATACGGAGGACGGTCCATTCCGATTGATTATCGTATTGCTTTCCTGTTGAATTGATATACAGTATAGTTAATGAGGATTGCAACTAATGATAACATGGGGTCTAAGATGAACAATATCGGTATGGAGTATATCGATGATCTCAGCGGTTTGTACAACCGCCGTTATTTGAATAGAACCGTTTTTGAGCAAATACGGAAAACGGGTCTGAAAAAACGTTTTCTTTCAGTGGTCATTATCGACCTTGATAATTTCAAGAACATCAACGATACGTACGGTCATTCCATGGGAGACGCGGTTCTAATAGAATATGCCGCTTTTCTCAGGGATCTTTTGAGGAAAGACGATATCGTTTACCGATATGGTGGAGACGAGTTTGTTTTCATACTACCGAACACCAGATACAAGCAGGCTGCCAGAATCTCATCCCGTGTTCTTGAGCAGTGCCATTCCAGAGAGTTTTCAGAGATAAGGCTGACCTGCAGTATTGGCATCGCATCATTTCCAATAGACGGACATGACTGGATGTCAATTTTTAATGCTGCTGACCGACGTCTCTATAGCGCGAAAAGACACGGAAGAAACCGGATTGGCAGTTTCAGGAAGGAAGACAGGAGCGTAATTACTCCTACAGTGGAATTAGTTGGCCGGGAAAAGGAGATTGGCAGAATCAACGATGTTATCAACCGCACTGCTGATGGTAACATGAGAGCTGTCTGCATCAGTGGGGAAATAGGTGTCGGGAAAACACGATTGGTTCATGAAGTAACAAAAAAGTCAGAGAACAAAGACATCGCGTTTCTGGAAAGCAATCTTTCCGCAACGACAAGATCCATTCCATACTATCCTTTCAGGGAGATCGTCCGGAGTGTTTTTATCAAAGAAGGCAGAGAGAGTATTGCAGGAATTCCCCAGGCATTTCTGATAGAGCTGACGAAAATCGTGCCGGAGTTATCTGATGAACTCTCGGAACTGGACAGAAGTGTATTCATGCTTGACAAGTTCAGACTTTTTGAAGGAATACGCAGATTCATGGAACTGCAGGCTTCAAGATCACCTTTGATAATATGTCTTGATAATATCCACTGGGCGGATGACAGTTCGCTGGAGCTTTTTAACTACCTGGTTAGAGCGTTGAAAGAAATCCCTGTTTTTTTCTTTTTTATATACCGTGTTGAAGAGGCAAAGTCTAGATTATTCATGAGTATAATGCAGTCGATGGATCGTGAAAAACTGTATGACTGGATCGAACTTGAGCCCCTGGAACCCTTCGAAGTCGCACAGATGATATCGCTTATTGTAGGCATTCCCCCATCACCCGAACTCAATGCTTTTATCTACAGGGAAACAGGCGGCAATCCATTTTTTATCGAGGAGCTGATGAAGTCCATGGAATCTAATGACGCGTTCATCAGTACCGAGACAGAGCTTTCATTCATCGAGGACAAAAACATCGTCATTTCCCATCTGATCAAGGGTGTGATCAACAGGAAAATGGGTATGATGAGCAGTCAGTCACGTGAAATGCTTGAGTATGCCGCGGTAATCGGCAGGGAGTTCGATTTTTCCTTACTGCGCGAAGTAACCGGAATGAATGAAGGGCAGCTTTTTGATCTGATGGATGAGATTTTAAGTATGAGATTATTGAAGGAGAAGGAAAGTGAGAGATACTGCTTTTCAGAAGATGTAATAAGAGAGACTATTTATCAGCAAATACACAAAATCAAGACAAAGCGTTATCATCAGATAGTCGGAGAAGCATTACTTTCCCTTAATGCAGAGCATGTTGATAATGTGGTAGAAGAATTGGTACATCATTATTATATATGCAATTATAATGATAAAGTAATAGAATATGGCACGATTGCTGCGGACAGGGCAAAAAACGCTTATGCGAATCGAGACGCTATAAAGTTCTACAGCAGAGTGCTGGAATGTCTGAAAGAGAACGAGATGGAGGGCCGGGAACTAAGGCAAATTGAAGTTCTGAAAAAAAGAGCGTCAGTTCTTGATCTGGTCGGTGATAATGAGATGGCAATCGAGGATCTGAGAGAAGCTGTTAAGAATTCGCGGGTACTCGGGGAGAAGAAACTGGAAGCTGATTGTCTTATTGATTTGTGCAGAGTGTTCTTTGGGCTGTCACACTACGATGATACTATTGAAATGGCAGAGAAAGCTCTGAATATCTACAGGGAAATGAATGACGAGCAGGGAGAGATAGGAGGTCTTAATTGTATAGGAATCGCCAACTGGTATCTTGGTGAATTCAAAAACGCTCTGGAATTGTATCAGAATTCATTAGTGATTGCCGAAAAGACAGAGAATAAGAAGTACCAAGCAATGATTCTTGGAAATCAGAGTATTATTTTCTGGAATCTTGGCGAGTATTCAAAAGCATTGAAATACTACCTTCGTTCACTGGAGATCACAGAAACACTCAATGATATCGAAACCGAAGCACGAGCGCTCAGCAATATCGGTCTCATATATGGAGACCTTGGTGATAGTACAAAAGCAAAGGAATCCTATCTGAGATCTTTGAAGTTATCAGCTGAAATGGGTGCAAGGAAGCTTGAAGCGAGTACTCTTAATAATATTGGAATCCTGAGTGTACTATCCGGAGAATATGCCAAGGCAATAGAATACTATGAGACCTCAATGAATATTTCGATTGAAACCGGTACTCGTAAAGTCGAGGCGATGACTCGCAACAACATTGGAATTCTTTACTGTTACCTTGGTGATTATTCCAGGTCTCTTGAATACTGTTCACATGCATTACAGATCTCACGGGAGATTGACGATCGTCAGACAGAGACGGAAAGCCTTATCGGCATTGGAGATTCGTACCTCGAAGAAGGAGTGTTTTCCACCGCTGAAGAGCACTATGAAGAAGCTCATTCAGTTGCCCTGACGATCAAATCAAAACCTCTGCTTGCTGAAGTACTTCTAAGCTTTATATCGCTTTACCTTGAAAAAAATGACCTGATAATGACCGGAAAAACACTCGATAAGGTTTTTCACCTGATCGATACGATTGATTCCAGGAAAATAGAAGCCACAGCACACTGTCTGTCCGGTCGTTTGTGCACAAAGGAGAAAAAATGGAATAAAGCTGTGATATCTTTTGATAAATCATTATCGATCTTTAAAGATATTAACAGACAATTGAATATTGGCCAGGTTCATTACTATCAGGGATTAATGTACAGGGAATCCGGGGATGAAGCCAAAGCGATGAAAAATCTGCACATTGCTCAGAAGATATTCGATAGACTCAACTCACAGATATGGATTGAAAAAGTCAGGTTGGAGAAAGAAAAAGGAGCATGAGAACCGAATGAACGAATCCGGGGGAAACGAAATTCTCAGAAGAACCAGAAGGATTACTGTGGCAGGGCTGATACTTAACGTATTTCTGTCCTGCTCCAAGCTTGCGGGAGGCATTCTAAGCAACAGTCATGCCCTGATAGCAGATGGTGTGCACAGCCTTTCCGATTGTGTTACAGATGTGACAATAATTATTGGAGCGAAGTATTGGACTAAACCATCCGACGCGAACCATCCTCATGGCCATGCAAGGATAGAAACCATAGTCTCGGGGTTTATCGGAGGTTTTATAATCCTTACGGGTCTTTACATCGCGTGGCAATCGTTCTGCGCCATTATGAACCCCGCCGAGAACCCACCAGGATGGCCCGCCTTTGCCGTGGCGGTGATGGCAATCCTATCGAAAGGAATTCTCTCACGGTGGACTTTAAAAACCGGCAGAAAACTTAAATCCCCGGCCCTGGCAGCCAACGCGATGCATCAGCGGTCCGATGCTATCAGCTCGATACCGGTAGCAATAGTCGTGCTCACGGCAAGACTTAACAGTTCACTTATCGTTCTGGACGGTATCGGAGGAGCCATCGTATCGATATTTATTTTAAAACTCGGAATCGGTATCATTCGACCTGTTCTTTGGCAGCTGACGGACACGGCAGCTCCTCCGGAGATAATTAACGAATTGAGAAGAATCGCTTTATCTGTGCCCGGTGTGAAGGATGTTCACAATTTGAGAACAAGGTATCAGGGTGAGGGCATCCAGGCAGACATGCATATCGTGGTTGATGGTCAAATGCCCCTTGCGGAAGCGTTTTCCATACTCAAGAAAGTTGAGTGGAATTTGTATAACATTGGACCGGGTGTTATAGACGTCATGGTGAGGCTTGAACCCGATTAGATGCTGGCATTCCAGCTGAACAGAGGGTTTATTTTCATAGCCCTTGCGTCATTCTCACGGAACTATATAATTAATAAAGGTTTTATTAGAGGGAGGCGATGATGGGTTTCAAGATTGTAAGCAGTGCTTTCAAAGATAACGGATATTTACCGCCCTGGTACTCCAGGAATAAAGGTGATGCATCTCCTCCTATCGGTTGGACGGAACCTCCGAAGGGAACCAGTAGCCTTTCCCTGATAGTTACATGCACGGATTCCTCCACTGGAAAGGTGTACTGCCACTGGGTGATGTACAACATACCTCCTAAAGCTAATACGATCTATGGTAAACGTCCGCACAGTAACGTTTCGCATGATGGTACTCTGCAGGGTGTGAACAGCTTCGGGGGAGTCGGCTGGGAGGGCCCTGACGACGATGTCCAGGATCAGGAACTGATCTTCAACCTTTACGCCCTGAATAGCAAGTTGGATCTTCCCGGAGGAGCATCCTTCCAGGACGTGGAGGACGCCATAAAGGATCATATTATCCAGGTGGCAAAACTTACCGGAAGGTATTCACCACGCTGAAACCCGAAAGACTGAGAAGCGCATTCGCGCCGCGGTGGAGTATCCGCCCCGATACAGTATTTCTGAACCATGGTTCTTTCGGAGCCTGTCCTACCGAAGTCAGTAATTACAGAAAAGATCTACTTTATGAACTGGAAAGCCAGCCGCTGGATTTCATTCTGAGGCGGTATATGCCTGTGGTTCCAGATATCCTTAGAAAACTGGAGACATTCACAGGAGCGTTTCCGGGTTCCGTAGTGCTTGTTCCCAACGCGACCACAGGTGTGAATACGGTTCTTTCAAATCTGCGGCTGAATCCAGGAGACGAACTCTTAACGACAGGCCAGGAGTATTTCGCATCCAGAAACGCGCTTCAGTTCTATGCTGACAGAAATAAAGCAAGGGTTCTAGAGGTGCCTATCGAAGTACCTGTGTCCGGCCCGGATCAGATTATTGATTCAATCATATCACGAGTTACCGGCAGAACTGTTCTTGTACTTGTTGATCATGTCTCCAGTCAAACGGGTATGATACTTCCAATCGAGAAACTCATTCAAAAACTGGACGAACTTGGAATAGATGTGCTCGTTGACGGAGCGCACGGCCCCGGCATGCTTCCGCTGAATCTTAAAGAACTTGGCGCTGCCTATTACACAGGGAATTGCCATAAGTGGATGTGCGCCCCTAAAACCGCAGCCTTGCTCTACGTGAGACCGGACAGGCAGAATGGTTTCCGGCCTGCGGTAATGAGCCATTTCGCCTCTGATTTTGAATCGGGTTTATCCGGATTTCAGGCGGAGTTTTTCTGGAACGGAACAATCGATCCTACTCCAAGAATGACAATTCCCTTCGTTATCGATTATATGGAGAAGCTGCATCCTGAAGGCTGGAACGGCATAATGAGGGAGAATCATGAGAAGGTGGTACGGGCCAGTGAGTTGATCTCGAGAAAACTTGGACTTCAGCTTGCGTGTCCCGCCAATATGCTTGGCTCGATGGGCTCGGTAATCCTTCCTTACAAACCACCATCAGCTTTACCTCCGCCCGAAGGTATCGACGCGCTGCAGAACTGGCTGTTAGAGGAGAAGCAAATCGAGATCCCGGTTATCTTCACGGATAATCCCAGGGGCAGATTCCTCCGGTTATCAGCACAGCTGTACAATGGTGATGCCGAGTACGAATACCTCGCCACCTCCCTCCAAGGCCGGACTTACCTTTCTAACCTTTAGCACTCGGGGACGTACCATTCTTCTTCAACTTATGAAGCTAATTGTATACATTACAATAGATTACGCTAAGGATGCGCTAAACTGATCTCTTGGAGAATATATCAGGCGTATCGCATTAAAGCCTGTCAGTCTTCTTCCGGATGTTCCATCCACCCAGCCGTACTGTTCCCGCTGACCAGGTGGCAGAAAGAAATTAACAAGGCATTTGCCGTACCGATACCGGTGCAGGTATAATCTGACGGTAATTAAGATTGTGATAGTGGAAAATCAAGTTCCTTGCGGTAGGAGGAGAATAATGCAAATCATTGCAAAAACAATTTTTATCATTCTATTTATTCCCTGTCTAAGTTGGGCAACAACCTACTATGTCGATCAAGATCATCCTGAATCCAGTGATACCAATCCAGGTACAGAATCATTACCGTGGCTAACAATCCAGAAAGCTGCTGATACGATTATTGCAGGTGACACGGTGTACATCAAAGAGGGAATCTACAATGAGCAGGTTAAACCACAGAATTCAGGAAGTCCCGAAAATTACATCGCATATCTTGCCTATCCTGGCGATACCGTCACAATTGATGGTTCCGGAATACCATTACCGGATTGGTATGGAATGTTTGATATCACAGGTAAAAGCTATATCGAGGTTTCAGGATTAAGAGTAATTAACTCCACAGATACTGGAATTATTACATGGGAGTCAGATCATATCATAATCGAGAATAACTATACCTGTAATACGGTTTCCTCAGGCATTGGTGTCTGGATTTGTTCCAACATAATTATTGATGGCAATGAGGTTGAACTCGCCTGTAATGATGGTTTGCAGGAATGTATTACAGTGGCCGACACCGATACCTTTGAAGTTATGAACAATCATGTTCACCATGGAGGACCCGGGACTAATGGAGGCGAGGGTATTGATGCAAAGGAAGGGAGTTCAAACGGGCTAATTTGCAAAAACTATGTTCACGATATGGATATAAACAGGTTGGGTATTTATGTGGATGCATGGGACAAACATACCTATAACATCGATGTTTATCAGAACATTGTACATAATTGTGCTCACGGTATTGCCGTAGCTTCCGAGGCAGGCGGTTTTCTTGAAAATGTCAGAATCCATAACAATATCGCTTACGATAATGAGGAAGTTGGCATCTGGATTGCTAATTGGTCGTTAGCACCACAACAACCAATGAAGGACATTTTTGTGATAAACAACACCCTTTTCAACAATGGGAATGAATGGGGTGGCGGAATAAGTGTGATGAATTCGGATGCGGATAACGTCGTCATAAGAAACAACATTTGCAGCCAAAACCTGTTATTTCAAATTGTAATAGAAGATGCCCCACAAAATTTATTTGTAGACCATAATTTAATTGATGGATTTCATGGATATCCGGGGGAGATTTTCGGCAGCGACAGTGTAGCAGGAGATCCTGTGTTTGTAAATTCAGCGGAAGCCGATTTTCATCTGCAGTTAAGTTCACCTGCCATAAACAGCGGTTCTTCTGTTGATGCGCCGAACTTCGACTTTGATGGAAATACACGACCTCAAGGATACGGATATGATATTGGAGCTTATGAATACGTAATGACCGGTGTTGATGAACGATCCGGTGGAATACAATCGATGTACAGGTTATATCAAAACTCTCCAAATCCGTTCAATTCCACAACGAGAATATCGTACTGCATCCCAGGCTCATGTTATGTTACATTAGCCATTTACGATATTTCAGGCAGAACGGTTCAAACTTTAGTGAATGAGAGCCAAACAGCCGGCAGCCGTTCAGTCAATTTTGATGCTGGTAATCTTTCCAGCGGCGTTTACTTCTACCGGCTGAAAGCAAGCAATGAGTTTGTTGAAACAGGGACTATGATATTGATGCGATAAAAAATGGCTTCACACAACAATGCAAATCAACCTGAAAGCGAAGGATTGGACTTTTTGAAATATTTATTTAGGTCAGGGATTGCATTATCCAGACTCTTACTTCTGGTTGTCTTTGTTTCAATTCCAGTATATGGGGCTACCTATTACGTCGATGCTTCAAATGGAAATGACAGTAGCAATGGCACATCAGAAGCAACTGCATGGAAGACGATCAGTAAAGTTAACTCCTCCAGCTTCAGTCCGGGGGATGATATTTTATTCCTGAGAGGGGAAATCTGGCTGGAGGCACTTATTGTACCGTCATCCGGCTCCTCCGGCAGTCCGATAACGTTTGGTGCTTATGGAAGTGGAGATAAGCCAATAATAAGCGGCAGGGATTCAGTACCCGGCTGGAGCGTTGCCGGAAATTGGACTCAAGACAGTAACGTTTGGTCTATCAACTTGGCTAACGACCCTTACCGATTATTTTTATCTGGAACCGAATATATTGAAGCAGAAAATGAAGGAAGTGTAGATTCCAGCGAACGATGGTGGTATGACCGGGATAATGATATCCTCAAAGTTTATGCGACTATAAATCCTTCAATCGCATACTCAAATGTCGAAGGAGCGAGATTGGCTGCTTTTTCCACCGTATTCATCACAGAAAGCTATGTTGTTTTACAAAATATGGATGTAAGGGGAGGAGCGGCAGCGATAGAACTTGAGGATTTGGATCATGTTATTATTGATAACTGTACAGTTGGATTGTATTCTGGATATCAAGGTATTCGTTTAATAGGATACAGTAGCACCGTGAATTATTGTGAGATTAAAAATTGCATGATAGAATCCGGTTATAATAATTGGGATTATTCATATATAAGAGCTGACGGATATCATTTACAGGATGGTATTTATATAGGTCATAACGCAAATTATAATATAGTGTATGGGAATACAATATCTAATTGGGGTCATGCTTGTGTTGGAGTAGAAAATCTCGAGCATCCTACAGAAACATGTAATAATAATGAAGTGTATGGAAATATAATGACTTCTCCTAACACGAATTACAACAGAGGGTTCTTCACAGATGCAGGCAATACTACTGACATGTGCGCATATAACAAAATCTACATGAACTTAATACAGAATACAACAGTTAGAAATCAAATACATGGCAATAATAATGAAGTTTATTATAACCTAATTATTAATGTGGTTGATAATCCTAATTATGGACAATCTTATTTAGCTCAAGGAATATCTATATTTGCGGCTGAGGGGCAGATTTGTCATGACAATATAGTATATAATAATATTATATTTAATACAGATGATATTGGGCTGACTATACTCGATAATGAGGGATGGGGCGTTAAAGAAAACAACTTAATCAGAAATAACATTATCTGCAATTTCGGTGGAGATTACGGAATCAGAATAACTGACTGGGGTTATGAAACAGTAAAGGGAAATACTTATCAGAATAACTTAATTTACAAATCTGGAGTAAGTAACGTTATTTATTACAGGGGCTCGACAATGAGTGTTAGTACATTCAATGGAGAGAATGGAAACAACGATGATGTAATTGAAAACAACATTCAGCTGGATCCATTATTCACTGACCCATTAAGTAATGACTTCACTCTCCAATCAATTTCCCCTGCAATTGATGCAGGAATGGATGTAGGTCTGACCCAGGATTTTGATGGCAACTATGTTCCACAGGGCTCTGCCCCGGATATAGGTGCTTACGAATATCTATTTACCGGTGTTGATGAACGATCCGGTGGAATACAATCGATGTACAGGTTATATCAAAACTCTCCAAATCCGTTCAATTCCACAACGAGAATATCGTACTGCATCCCAGGCTCATGTTATGTTACATTAGCCATTTACGATATTTCAGGCAGAACGGTTCAAACTTTAGTGAATGAGAGCCAAACAGCCGGCAGCCGTTCAGTCAATTTTGATGCTGGTAATCTTTCCAGCGGCGTTTACTTCTACCGGCTGAAAGCAAACAATGAGTTTGTTGAAACAGGGACTATGGTATTGATGCGATAAAAATGGCTGCAATTATGCAGAACTCAACAAAGGAGGTGCTTCACTAAATGCAGAA
>JAIORS010000201.1 GCA_021108005.1 Candidatus Aegiribacteria sp. | reverse complement strand
CATTCTTCAGCTCATCAATTCTTGCACGTAGATCCCAGCTGGGCGTTCTCTTCAGAATGCTATCTCCCAGCTTCAGACATCTGCTGAGAATCTTCCTGTCTCCGGTGGTTAGATAGAGTTCGCGGAGAAAGTCGAACCTTCCCAATTCTCCGGAGACCTGCTCCAGCCCCTCTCTCAGTGTGTGTTCAGCTTCTTCCATCCTGTTCTGGAGCCGCAGCAGTCTTCCTCTGCTCCAGATTATGGAGGAAGTGCATTCACCCGGAGCGGACCACTCATCGATCTGTTTGATCTGTTCTCCTGCCTCCTCAAGCCGTCCCATATCCATCAGAATATGGGATCTTTCAATGGCAAAATCGACCCTGTAAACTCCCAGTCCATCTTCCCGGCAGACGTCCATGGACTCGTCCAGAAGTTCAAGCGCCTCTTCGAGCATACCTGCTCTCCATAAGGCACCACCCAGATTGGCCTGGGATACCGAGAGCGCCTCGCTTCCACCGTATTTTCGGGCAAGCTCCACAGCCTGCTTTAGAAGCTCGAAGGCTTCCTCGGAAGAGGCCTCTCTCTCCAGCATTGTGCCCAGGTTGCCTACAGCCTGCAGCTCCAGCAGGCGGCTTCCAGTTTTCCGGGCGAGTTCCAGGTGCCTGCGAGTCATCCTTTTTCCATCGCTGAACCTGCCGGTCAGATACTTGTAAACCAATGCCAGGTTACCAACAGCCAGGGTTTCCATTACCAGATCTCCGGTCTCTACCGCATAGGCCAGCACCTGCCTGAGTGGATTTTCCGCCTCTTCCATCTGACCCAGGCGAAGCATGCAACCCGAGGCGTTACCCAGAGCCTTTGCCGCCACCAGTCTTTCCTCAGGGGTTCCGTCACGAAGTTCTCTATAGACGGAAAGAAGGTGTTCCTTTGCCTTTTCTGTTTGAGCCTGAAGCATAAGTATTCGTCCCTGGTGGTGGAGTATCTGCGGTCTCAGTTCAGGGTTCATTTCCTCAAGGCCTTCAAGCAGTTCCTGTGCTTCCTGCGGCCTGCCGAGGTTAGTTGCCAGGTTAACCCGCATCATTCGCACCCTTGCCTGATCTTCAGACGTGAGGTTCTTCTCCTCTGCCGCCAACTCAATGGCTTTTCCAGCTTTTCCCCAGCTACCGATGGAGGAGTGCATATCGTAGATCATATTGTGAGCATCAAGTTTTCTGGAGACGTCATCGGACAGATTAAGGACTTTTTTCATGCAATCCAGACAGGTGACGGTCATCCTCCTGGAAAATGCGTGCCTGCCTGCCTTAATAAACCAGAACGAAGCCTCCTCTGCACGGTCGGCCTGTTCCATGTGATAGGCTATATTCTGAGCCTTTTCCGGACGTTGAGCCCAGATTTCCACCATTTTCTCGGCTGCCTTTGAATGAAGCCTCCTGCGGTCCGAGTGAAGTTGAAGGTTGTAAGCAGCCTCACGGAGCAGAATATGGATGAAACTGAAGCGTCCGTCCGGCGTGCGTTCCCACACCCTCTCAACAATGCCCCTGTCAAGAAGAGATTTCAAATCCTCATCGGATACAATCAGCTGGAGTATCCAGGGATCGAAAGCCCTGCCGAGTACGCTGGCAATAATCGCTGTTTTTTTCAGCTTCGGCTCCAATCTGTCCAGCCTTGCTACAAGCAGCGCATGTATGTTGCCCGGGAAGCTCTCTTCATCGGGAGGACCTGTCGCTGATGATAGCAACCCGGCATATTGCTCCATGAAGAACGGAATTCCCTCGGTACGGTGGTGAAACCAGTCCAGCAGTTTCTCGGTAGGCTGCCTGCTCAGGCTCCACTCCAGGAAGCTCCTGCAGCCGGTTCTCGAAAGCGATGGAAGCTTTATTTCATCCGGGGTCAACCCCATCTCTCCGATTGTTTCATTCTTACCAGGTCTTGTAAGGAAGAGTAGAGGTGGTCTATTCTGCCCAAGTTCCTTCAGAACAGCAGTCAGCAGTCTTCCGGAGTCGGGATCCATCCACTGCAGATCATCAAGCACGATAACTGTTTTTCGCAGCAGACGATGTCCCCTGATGAATGCGGCAATGACGGATACAGTGTTCAGGAACCTGCCCCTGGGATCCAGCCCCTGGTAGAGTGATTTTTCCCGGTGGAGACCTGCCATGGCGGCAAGTACCGATTCCCCTCTGAGCAGTTCGTCCGATGTTTCATCAGCTGCCGGATCATTCAGTTCATCCAGAAGATCGATAAAACCGTAGAGCTTTTCCCGGAAAGCGGTCAGTCCTCCCTCGCTGACCTCAAAACCCAGCCATTCCCCCAGCCATCTGGAAAAAATATCCAGGCCTTCACCTGACACGCCTTCGCACCGGAGAGGGATCAAGAAAGCGTCACCCATTTTCCGACTGAGTTCTACTGCCAATCTGGTTTTCCCCATGCCGGTCACGCCTGTCAGGAGTATCTGGGCGCCTTCTTTCATCAGATCAGCCTCAAGCCGGTCCAGAAGCTCGTTTCTTTCGATAAGCGGGGGCGTTGGCTTGGCTGCAGCGGCCCTTTTCTGTAGTGGTGAGAGTATCAGAGCCTGCACTTTGCCGGAGATACCTTTCAAAGAGATTTCCTTCTCTCGCTTGATTTCGAGACGCGATGCGCGGTAAAAAACCGGCTCGCTGCAGACAGTGTTCCATCCGGCAAAACCATGTAGCCGGGCTGCAAGGTTCACGGAAGGCCCGAGAACCGTGTAAGATTCCAGAAGTGGTGTAATCAATGTTCCGCTGAAGACAAGACCGCTGGCCGTGCCGGCTCTTACCCTCCCGGATGATCTGGCAAACACCTGTTGCAGAAAAACATCTGCTCTGCGGGCATCGTCTTCTTTTGAGACCGGGGCTCCAAAGATCACCAGAATACGGTAATCTTTCTTCCCGGCCTCCAGACCCGATACATAGCCCCCCAATTCCCCGGCGATCTTGAGAATCAGTTCCTGAAAGCCCCTTGGGCAGTTGTTCCCCCTGCGGTTTTCAAGCGAGAGGAAAATACTGATGACATGCCTGAACTCATTCACCGTACTTTCGCCAAAGAGTTTCGGCGGAGTGAAACATGCCGTCGGGATAGCTCCGGTTTTAATAGGGACAGGTTCTTCGCCTCTGCCGGGCTGAGAGTACCGATGGGGAGAGCATTCGGAATCCCCTATGACAGCCTGCCTGACGGCAGAGCCCTGGAAACTGTAAAATGTCCATTCATTCAAGGGAATTACATCCCAGGCTATCAGACCTTCGCCAACCGAGGTTCTGACAGGCAGGATGTCTTTCGCCGCCATAGAATTGATACGATTGCAGGCGCTCCTGGCGCCCTCTTGGCTGTCCGGGAAAACAAGAGTGACTGCATCGCCGGCGAACGAGACGGGAAACCCTCCATATTCCGCACCGGCTTGCACCACATTGGATAGAGTACGGCTCACTTCCAGGGAGATGAGTTCCGCACCTTCGGCGCCCAGATCCGTCATCCTGTCGAACCGGGATGTGAAGCTGCAGATATCCGCTATTAACACTGTTCCCCTGAAACTTCCGGAAAGCTCACTCAGGCGGATTACTTTTTTAACAAACAGCGGAGCGTTGTTCAAGTATTCCTTTCAGGAGATTTATCATGAATACACTGGACTTTTCATCGTTTACAATACTATGAGGAGAACTCAAAAGCCCCCCTTGCAGAGAGACAATAGAGAGGACGGTTCTGTTCTGTCAAGTGAATAAATCTCTGATGTTGTTCGGAATGTGACATCATCGGCGACTGATTTGCGGGACTACAACAATATACGTATTGTCTTATTTATACTGAACAAGGATTTGGAGGTCCCATGAACATTATTCCCATTTTAATGGCAGGTGTTATGTCCATAACCGGAATCTGGAGTCGCTGGGACAGGAACGATGGGAACTGGGATGAACTGGCTCCGCTTCTTGCCTCTAATGGTTACGATACTGTGTTCTATATGGCAGCATACGGTACTTTTATCGATGAGGACGGCCTGCGGGAATGCCTGGACGCATGCCTTCCGTTGGGTATCGATGTTCATGCATGGGTGGTCATGTGGAGAACGGATTACGCTTCTGATGTTCAGCAGGAAAAGCTGCTCTGCGAAGGGAGAATGCAGGCGAACAGCGATGGAGAGGTAATACAGAACTGGATGAATCCAACCGACCCGCGGAATGTGGAACTTATGGCCAGTGTCTGTTTACGAATCGCGGCAGAATATCCTGTTACAGGAATTCATCTCGATTACATCAGGTACAAG
>JAIORS010000200.1 GCA_021108005.1 Candidatus Aegiribacteria sp. | reverse complement strand
AAAGAAACTTGCCTTCAAAACACCCAATGAAGTATTCTTCAACACAATTGAAAGGCTAACTGTTGCACTTGGAACTTGAATCCGGGGCTTTAAATTTGTTGTGACAGATTATTTGCGTTTTGCGAATAAAAAGCCTCCGTCCCTATTAAATTACTCGGAAGCGTTCGGTACCGATCTCCCGGATTTCCTTTCGATACTCCTGCGAATGGGTCATCGGAGGCTGGATTGACGATGCCTTCGCATCTGCCGAGACGGCAATCAGAGTTCCCTTTCCGTCCCAGTTCCTGTCCTCCCCCGTATTCCAGTAGAACCGTACAAGATCCCCTAGATTATCTCTTACAACTGTATCAATTTCCTCAATTGAAGAATCAACGCCGAATGCGTCCGCGAGTGCTTTAAGCACTTCCACCCCGTTTTTCCCGCATGGCGGTGACACGGTTTCAACGAACTCCTTAAGAACACCTTCGAAGTTGCATCTTGTCCCCGGCGTCTCCAGGAAGGTTGACCCGGGCAGTGTAACATCGGCGAATCTTGTGGTTTCAGTATCGGTCCAATCCATGGCCGCCAGGAAATCAACGTTCCCGAACCATGAACCGGTCCTGTTGTATTCAAGTGGATTCTCACCGATTATCAGAGCAGCCCTGAGCTTTCCATCCTCAAGCATCTGTCGAAGCTCCTGGCTTGTTGCGGCTCCGGGCAGTTCTTCCCCGGCAGGCACCCTTCCGGGGCGGAATGCGGGATCGGCTCCCATGACCTCAAGACCCGCACTGTTGGCGAGAAGCCTTGGAAGAAGCATATCGGAAACCATGCCGGCACCTCTCAGCAACAAAGTCAGGTCTGCAAAAATTTCCATGTCATCCGGAGAAGCATCCTGCGGTCTATCAGGACTATGAATGAAAACAACGTTACCCGAATAGCGTATCAGTTCGGCAGCTTCGTATATATCCGATTCTGAAACACCGGATCTGGCCGCCGCCATTTCAATGGAGACATCCCTGTCTACCAAGAACTTCCCGCCTCCATCAATATCCGCTGGAGAAACATCCCCATCATCAATGAGTACCTGCATTACAGCATTCCAGAAGATGGATGCCCTGCCCCTCATGGGATCTACTGCGAGGGTCGCTAGGTGTTGATCAGTCGTGTCCAGGCTAGAGTTCGATACTATAAGCTTCGCTCCGTCCCTGACTGCCTGAATGACATCCACAGCAAGTATCAGATGATCGGACTCAAGGGATGTGTTGTTGCAGATTATCAGGTCAGCGCATTCAAGACAGTTCCTGTCAGCTGTGGAAGCAGTGAATCCGAATGCCTGATCAAGCACGCCGGAACGGCCTCCTCCTGAGAGTATGGCAAGTGAACCTATGTTGTTCGTCCCGATACCTTCCCTGGATATCCTGCCTGCGACGTAGAGTTCCTCATTAGTAAGTTCGGGAGATACGAAGACGGCAACACTTTCAGGCCCGTATTCTTCCGCAGCATTCTTCAGTGAGTTCAGTATTCTGGTGTTAGCTTCCGAGAAATTCACCGAACTGTAGGAATATCCATCCTTCAAGGCTGGTCCCGTGAATCTGTCCTGTTTGATGAACAGTTCCTGGCCAAACCTGCCGTATCTGCATAGATAATCTCCCGGAATCCCTGACGAAGTTACAAAGTATCTGCCGTCGCCAAAAGATCTTACGGAAATTTCACAGCCAAGGGAACAGAAACCGCAGTGAGTCTTTACATCGTAAGTCTCAAGGCATGCTCTTCCAGGGAAGGGATACTTCACTGTAAGTGCTCCTGTCGGGCAGGCATCTATGCAGTTGCCACAACTGATACAACTTGTGGAAACAAGCGGATCATTCATGGCGGGGCGCATTTCAGTTCTGAAACCCCTTCCTACAAGCCCAAGTGCCGAGACAGGCAATATTCTATCGCATGTACGGACACATCTGGCACAGAGTATGCATTTGTTAGGATCGTATGAGATGTAAGGGTGGCGGTCATCCACCTTATGTTTTCTCACATAACCCTTGAAATGCTCCATATCCACGCCGTATTCCTCCGCGTACAGCCTCAGGTCACAATCATCGTACCTGACGCAGCCGCATGAAAGACATCTGTCACACTCATGATCGTTATCCTCGAGTTCGAACCCTGTTGAAACCTCAAGAAAACTGTTGCGGCGTTCATCAACATCGATAAGGTGTACTTCGTGACGTGGTGATTCTTTAACATCACCAAGTTCCGCGGTGCCTGGTTTGGACCAGAACTGCTTTCTCACCACAAAGGGTTCGACTTCAAGTTCCTCGTTCAAAAGCCAGGCTTTTATTGCCTTCGCTGCCTTCCGTCCGTCTCTAATGGCATCGATGGCGACAGTGGGGCCGTCGTCTGCGGCGTCACCGCCTGCAAACACACCCTCAACGTTGGTTTTCATTGTTCTGTAATCGATGATGTAGGTATTCCATCTCGTAAGGTCCAGTTCTTCGCTTTCTGTTTTCACCAGACCATCGAGAACCGTATTCTGACCGATAGCGGGAATCGCGAGGTCGCAGGGAAGATCGAATTCGGCGCCTTCAATAGGAACGGGGCGCCTTCTTCCAGAATCGTCAGGTTCGCCCAGCTTCATCCTCTGGCAATGGAGGGCAGTTATTCTGCCGTTCTCCTTTACAATGCCTGTGGGTGCGGCCAGCTCCATTATTTCTATGCCCTCTTCCAGACAATCTTCTATCTCCATTTTGTCCGCAGGCATTTCCGCTTTAGTCCTTCTGTACAGAACAATGACCTTGTCAGCGTTAAGCCTCCATGCGGTTCTGGCGGCATCCATAGCGGTATTACCGCCACCTACTACAACCACTGTTCCTGAAAGAGGCTCAGGGTTGTCAGCTTTCTCGACAAGAAAATCCGCTCCGGTAACAACACCGTAGGTATCAAATTCACCTTCAACACGCATGGGTTTTCCAGTCCATGCGCCGGGGCCTAAGAAGACCGCATCATGCTTATTTCTCAACTCATCAAGGGTTATATCTTCTCCCACTCTGACACCGCAATTTATCTCAGCACCAGCCCGGCAGATATACTCCACTTCCCTGTCAAGGATTTCGTCGGGTAGCCTGTACTCTGGAATACCGTAGCGAAGCATCCCTCCGGTACGCTCTTTTGACTCGTAAATAACGGACTTTATCCCGCTTCTGCCCAGGAACCAGGCAGCGGTGAGGCCAGCTGGTCCTGAGCCAATAATACCGACGGTTTTTCCTGTATCAGGCGCACACTCTGGCTCGGTTGCATACGCTTTCGGTGAATCGGTCAGGAATCTCTTGATGTTATTTATAGCTACAGGCGCATCAATATCCATTCTCCTGCATTCATCCTCGCATTTGCGTACACAGACCCGCCCGCATACGGCGGGAAGGGGGTTCCGCTCACGAATGAGATCAACAGCCTTCTGATACTGACCCATGGCTGACAGAGCGATGTATCCCTGGGCATCAACCCCGGCAGGACATCCCTCCATGCAGGGTGATATACAATCGGCGTAATGGTTGGAAAGCAGCAGTTCAAGGGCTGTCTTCCGCGATGCCATGATTCTTTCGTTCCTTGTTTCGATTTCCATATCGGGCGCAATACGGGTAGCGCATGCAGGAACCAGGTTGCCTCTACCCTTCACTTCAACAACACAGACGAAACAGGAACCGTAGGGTTCAAGCTCCTGCGAATGACAGAGTGTTGGAATTTCGTCCAGTCCACTTTCATGGACCACTTCAAGAATTGTCTTCCCCGGAGTGGCCTCGATTTCCTTACCGTTGATCAAAACTCTGATCTTATCCATTGGCCGCTCCTACCTTGTCTTTACAGCGCCAAAATTGCAGCTTGTCAGACACTTGCCACACTGGACGCAGATTTCACTGTCAATAACGTGTACTTCTTTTCTTTCACCTGAAATGGCATCGACCGGGCAGTTCTTCGCACAGAGAGTACAACCGACGCACTTATCAGCTACAATGTAGAATTCCACAAGGGCCTGGCATTCACCAGCGGGACACTTTCTGTCGTAAATGTGAGCCTTGTACTCGTCAAGATAGTAGCGGATCGTTGTCTGTACCGGGTTCGGAGCGGTCTGCCCCAATCCGCACAGGCTTGCTTCCTTTATCTGTACAGACAATTTCTCCAGTTTTTCAATATCCTCCGGCTCACCTTCCCCTCTGGTCAGCCTTTCAAGTATCTCAAGCATTCTCAGGGTTCCTATCCTGCAAAATGTACATTTCCCGCAGGATTCCTTCTGTGTGAAATCAAGGAAGAACCTTGCTATTTCAACCATGCAGGTGTCTTCATCCATAACGACCATGCCGCCGGAACCCATGATGGCTCCCGTGGCGGGGATGGATTCAAAATCAACAGGAGTATCCTTCATTGATGCGGGGATGCAGCCCCCCGATGGACCACCCATCTGAACAGCCTTGAATTCTTTCCCTTCCTTAATGCCTCCACCAATTTTGAAGACAAGATCCTCTATGGTAGTGCCCATGGGAACTTCTGCGAGCCCTCCGTGAATCACTTTCCCGGCAAGCGCAAACACTTTGGTTCCGGGGCTCTTTTCTGTTCCATACGATGAATAAGCTTCAGCTCCGTTGCATATTATCCAGGGGATGTTTGCAAATGTTTCTACATTGTTGTTATTGGTGGGTTTCTGCCACAGTCCCTTTTCGGCAGGAAAGGGAGGACGTATGCGGGGCATTCCCCGCTCCCCCTCGATAGAAGCGAACAGGGCTGTTTCCTCACCACAAACGAAAGCGCCTGCGCCCTGCTTTATCTTCAGGTCGAAATCGAAACCGGAATCCATAATGTTCGTTCCGAGATAACCCCGTTCCCTTGCTTCCGATATGGCAATTTCCAGTCGATGAATTGCCAGAGGGTACTCAGCTCTGCAATAGACATAGCCGAATGTCGCTCCAATAGCTCTGGCGCAGATTATCATGCCCTCAAGAACCGAATGAGGATCTCCTTCAAGAACGGATCTGTCCATGAACGCTCCGGGATCACCCTCATCAGCGTTGCAGACTACGTATTTCTGTTCTCCTTCGTTAGCAGCGGCAAATGACCACTTCAACCCTGTGGGAAATCCCGCCCCTCCGCGTCCGCGAAGGCCCGAATTCTTTATAGTCCGTATTATCTCTTCAGGGACCATTTCGTTGAGTGCTTTTCTTACTCCCTGATATCCCCCGGCGTCTTCGTAGTCCTTTATCGATTCCGGATTTATAACACCACAGTTACGAAGTACGATCCTTTCCTGCAGATCAAGGAATTCGCATTCGGTACCGTAGGTTTCCCCGTTGGGCTTACAGGCGTATACAAGGTTTTCATCATCTATTATTTCGTTACCCAGGATGTGTTTACTGAAAATCTCATCTGCAGACTCCTTGGTCACTCCGCCGTAGATTATCCTGTTGTTGCCTTCTCTTATTTCGACCAGAGGTTCCCGGTAACACATACCGATGCAGCCTGTTCTGGTGAGCATGCATACATCAGGATTCGCTTCCGCAAGCTCCTCCAGCCTGTCGTAAGTCTCTTGGGCTCCGGCGGATAAGCCGCAAGTACCCATTCCAACTACTATCTTCTTCATACATCGCTCCAGACATTTTTTACTATGGGAAAGTTCATCCAGTTACCTGCGGATTCAGGAAGCACCTGCAACAGAATCGGTTTTCTCAGCAGCCTTCTTCCTGTAGTTGCGAATAATCTTTCGAGCTGAGGCGGGGGTAAGACGTCCGTGCGTATCGTTGTTTATCATCATCACAGGGGCAAGTGAGCAGCACCCTATACACGCAACTGTATTCAGAGTGAATAATCCGTCTTCCGTAGTGTCGCCCACTTCGATGCCCAGTTCGTCCTCGATGGTCTCTCTTATCAGCTTGGCTCCCGATACATGGCATGCTGTTCCAGCGCATACTCTGATAACGTATTTACCCATGGGCAGAAGCCGGAACTGGCTGTAGAAAGTAATAACTCCGTAAATCTCGGATTCAGGTATGCCGGTTACGCCGGCTATGTAGTTGATAGCACGCCTGGGAATGTATCCGAAGTGTTCCTGGGCAGACTGCAGGAGAGGTATTAGCTCTCCGGGAGCACCATCGTATCTCCAAAGTCTGTAGCTGAAATTGTCGTGTTTTGCAGCCGTTTTCATCACTCCCTTCACGCATTCTGCTCCCGTTTTCAGCAGGAGCAGTATTCAGCGCGTATAACCAGGTCTAATAGTTAAATAAGTAAGATGTACCTTGTTGTATCAATCTTCTATAAGTTTTATCACTTTTGCTTCACGAACTCTGAGTACACCATCGATCTGACTGAGCTTTTCGATGATCCTGGGTGTTTTACCCATGGCGCCGTGGCCTGTGATCATTCCGACAAGCTTGCTTCCGTCTTCGATAACATCACAGAAAACCACTTCATCAATGAAAAATACTGTTGTAAATATCTGCTGAATCGCGTAGGGATCAATATCAACGATTATGTAACTCATGGTTCCCGGCTGCCTTCTGGCTTCCGCCTGGGCATCATGCTTTACTGCATGCTGATACGTTTCAATGAACTGGTCAACATCTCTATCGAGCTTGGGCCGTTCAACCTCAGACATGGAGACAACTTCGATTCCGTCCATACCCTTGATCCTGCTGAATATCTCCTGTATTTCAGAAGTAGAGGATGCCTGTACAAGCAGGATGATATCGAAATCTCCCCTGACCGCGTCACATGACAGAATGCCATCCATCTTGTAAAGGGAATCGTAAATCTCCATACTTCTTTCGGAATCTGTTATCTTAACGGTCAGATAACCACTTACAGACTCCCGCATTCCATCGTCGACCGGTTCTTCAGATGAAATTGTTGCAGTTCTGCCGGGGGATAGCTCCTCCAGGGCAGAGACCAGTTCAGATATCTCAAAGGGTTTGTCAAGGTATCCCGTATTATGCTCGGACAGGGCTGTCAGCATCAGTCTTTCATCGCCGAACCCTGTAATAACAAGAACAGGAAGATCAGGATACTGATTCTTTATAACCTTAAGTATTTTAAGACCGTCGATATCAGGCATGAATATATCCGTTACAAGATAATCGTACGCAATTCCTTTTTTTCTGGCCTGATTCAACTCATGAATCGCGGAAATACCGTCCGGACAGGCGACTACAGTGTATTCCTCCTGTGTAAGCCCTACGGTGAGGTTACGGCGAATCTCCGCCTCGTCATCGATAATAAGTACGCGGCCTTTCAATTGATGCCTCCTCTATTCAGCTTGGTTTATTAAGAATGGTGGAACGCTACGCACCACCGTCACCAAAGTCAAGAACATCACCTTCTCAGCGAACTTCCGCCATGCACAGATCCATTGCCTTGTCCAGATCAACCCAGCGTCCGGAGCTGAGGTAAAGGTTCATTGCTCTGGCTGCCCTCCGTCCGTGTCCCATGGCCAGGATTACTGTAGCTGCGCCCAGCACGATATCTCCTCCGGCGAATACACCCTGTACCGAAGTCTGACCGGTTATCTCGTTAACGACTATCCCACCCCATCTGGTTACTTCAAGGTCGGGGAAAGAGGCGGGAACCAGCGGGTTGGGACTGTTTCCGATGGCTACTATCAGCGCGTCGGTGTCCTCTATGAACTCACTTCCGTCTATCGGAACAGGCCGCCTTCTTCCAGATGAATCGGGTTCACCCAGCTCCATCTTGATAAGCTCTGCACCGCTTATCCATCCTTTTTCATCACCAACCAGCCGCACGGGGTTCTGGAGAAGATGGAATTCCACACCCTCCTGCTTCGCGTGATGGATCTCCTCCAGCCTGGCCGGCATCTGTTCCTCGGCCCTTCGATATACTATCAGCGATCTTTCAGCTCCCATTCTTAAAGCGGTTCGAGCACAGTCCATGGCAACGTTCCCGCCGCCAACTGTAATTACCTTTTTGCCCTTGACTATGGGTGTATCAGCCCGTGGAAAATCGTAAGCCTTCATCAGATTCGCGCGGGTGAGATATTCATTAGCTGAAAGCACTCCAAGAAGGTTCTCTCCGGAAACCCTCATAAACCTTGGAAGACCTGCGCCGGTTCCTATGAAAACGGCATCGAATTCATCAACAATTACTTCTACAGGGATAGTCTTTCCTATTACGTAGTTATACCGGAATTTCACCCCAAGACTTTCCAGATAATCAACTTCACTCTGCACTATTCTCTTTGGAAGCCTGAACTCCGGAATTCCATAGACCAGAACTCCTCCAGCCTTGTGAAGCGCTTCAAAAACCGTTACTTCATGACCGAATTTGACGAGATCTCCCGCGACAGTAAGACCGGCGGGACCCGCTCCGATAATTGCGACTTTTTTTCCTGAAGATTGTGCCGGGGGTGGAGTTTCAAATTCTCCATTTTCCCTTTCCCAGTCGGCGATGAACCGCTCAAGCTTGCCAATCATCACAGATTCACATGGATTCTTTCTGGCTTTTCCGATTGTACAAAAAAGCTGACACTGCTCCTCCTGTGGACAGACCCTTCCACACACTGCCGGGAGAAGGTTTTTCTCCTTCATTTTTCTGATAGCGCTCTTAAAATCACCAACTTCGATGAGCTTCAAAAACCCGGGAATATCGATCCCCACAGGACAGCCTTCAATACAGAAGGGTGTTTTACACTGGAGGCATCTTGCCGCTTCCAGCATAGCCATTTCGGGAGTGTATCCAAGGGGAACCTCATCGACGTTGTTTACCCTTACCGCCGGATCCTGCTCGGGCATTTCAACCGGAGGTATCTTCAGCCGATCCTTAACGTTCATCGTGAACCCCCTTCCAGTATACTGTCAAGCCTGCAGCCCACTTCAGAGGAATAACGTTCCAGTGCTTGCTTCTCTTCGGTTCTATAGGTGGATAGCCGGGTCATAAGTTCATCAAAATCAACCTTATGTCCATCGAATTCAGGCCCGTCAACACAGGCGAACTTAATCTCATCACCCACAGTTACTCTGCAGCAGCCGCACATCCCGGTTCCATCAACCATAATCGGATTAAGGCTGACGATAGTTGGAATGCTCAGTTCCTTAGTAAGCATGCAGACGAATTTCATCATTATCGGGGGTCCCATTGTTACACATTGATCGTAGTGTCCACCGGTATCCACGAGGTCCCTGATTGCATCGGTTACGAGACCCTTCCGGCCTTCCGAACCATCATCCGTGGTTATTATCAGATCGTGGCTTGCTTCCTTCATAAGGTCGGTAAGTATGAGCAGGTTGGAGGATCTTGCCCCAAGTATGCTGGTCACATGGTTACCGATATCCTTCATTGCCCGGGCTACAGGATAAAGGGGAGCGATACCAATCCCTCCTCCGACACAGAGGACCCTTCCGACTTTCTCTATATGTGTTGGTTCCCCCAGCGGCCCTGTAATTGTAGGTATGGAATCACCCACTTTCATCTGAGCCATCTGGAGGGTCGTTTTTCCTACAGCCTGCACGATGAGTGTTACACTGCCTTCATCAGTATCGACATCGGCTATGGTTATGGGAATTCTCTCCCCGTTCTCAGCTATCCGCACAATTACAAACTGGCCCGGTTTTCTGTATCTGGCTATATCAGGTGCCCGGAATCTATACATGTAGATGTCCGGTCCGAGTTTCTCTTTGTGCAGGATCTGGTACATATACAACCTCCATCTAACTGGTCAATGCAATTTATCAGATAATAGTTATTTAATAAGGGAAATGAATACTTGCATCACAATATCTCCATGGATTATCCCGGTCAAGTAGTCAGATTTTTCTGTGACGATAATACTACTTGACGAAGACCACTGTTAATCAGTAGGCTACTATTCCTTGTATGCGTATATGAATATCGTGAATAACCCAAATATCTTTTGTTCTAACTCTAAAAACCCTCGAAGGGAGGGATGGGCATATGCTCGAAGAACTGTACCAGAAGGTAGTTGAGAGGGACCCGGCACAGCCTGAGTTTCACCAGGCCGTACAGGAAGTCCTGGAATCACTCGAGGTAGTCCTAGAGAAGCATCCCGAGTACCGCAAGGCCAGAATTCCTGAAAGAATAGTAGAACCCGAGCGGGTAATCATGTTCAGGGTTCCCTGGGTTGATGATGACGGTGAAGTCCATGTTAACCGCGGTTTCAGAATTGAAATGAACAGCGCCATCGGACCCTACAAAGGTGGGCTTCGTTTTCACCCCTCAGTAAATCTCGGCATACTGAAATTCCTGGCTTTTGAACAGGTTTTCAAGAACGCCCTTACAACCATCCCTATGGGCGGCGGTAAAGGCGGATCGGACTTCGACCCCAAAGGCAAGTCAGACCTTGAAGTAATGCGGTTCTGCCAGAGTTTCATGTCCGAGCTTTTCCGTCACATCGGGCCCAGCACAGATGTCCCTGCTGGTGATATAGGTGTAGGCGGTCGTGAGATAGGTTTCCTCTTCGGCCAGTACAAGAAACTGAAAAACGAGTGGAGCGGTGTTCTCACCGGCAAGGGTCTTCAGTACGGCGGAAGTCTGATAAGACCTGAAGCAACCGGATACGGCGCTGTATACTTCGGCGAAGAGATGCTTAAAACCCGTGGTGATAACTATGAAGGTAAAGTATGCCTTGTTTCCGGTTCAGGAAACGTCGCCCAGTACGCAACCGAAAAACTCACCGAACTCGGCGCCAAGGTTGTAACTCAGTCTGATTCCAGCGGATATATCTACGACGAAGAGGGTATCGATGCTGAGAAGCTTGCCTATATCATGGATCTCAAGAACAACCGCAGAGGCAGAATCAAGGAATACGCAGAGAAGTACCCAAGCGCCGTATACACCGCTGTTGATCCTGCACTTGACTACAATCCCCTCTGGAACCACAAGGCCGATTGCGCGTTCCCAAGCGCTACCCAGAACGAAATCAATACGAAGGACGCACAGAATCTTGTGAACAACGGCGTTTTCCTTGTCTCCGAAGGCGCCAACATGCCTACGGTTCCCGATGGAGTTAACATATTCATCGAGAATAAAATCCTCTACGGTCCGGGTAAAGCTGCAAACGCAGGCGGCGTAGCTACTTCCGGTCTTGAAATGGCGCAGAACGCCACCTTCTCAACCTGGAGCCGAAAAGAAGTCGACACAAAACTTCATAACATCATGATCAGCATTCACGCCCAGGCGAAAGCGGCAGCTGAAATGTATGGAGAACCTGATAACTACGTTCTCGGCGCGAACGCAGCCGGATTCCGTAAAGTCGCGGATGCCATGATGGCTCAGGGTGTTGTGTAGAGATACTTCGAAATAACGAATGGAAGGGCTCCCGACTAACCGGGAGCCTTTTTCATATCAAGTCGGACAGCGCATGAACTGTAACCAGAAGCGTTATAGAGGATCTTTTCCTGAGAGAGAGGCGCAATCTGCGGTGCAGTTCAAAGCAGCTACACGTCATCCATGGAATTGACCGGGCAGAGTAGCAGATAGTATCATCAGTTCAGTTTGAAAATTGTAGGTAACGAGAAACAGAAGTGCCAACTTCCTGTTCGTTGAGGAATGGAGTTGATCTAACCGTGAAATATTTCGTACTTGCTGCTGGATTCGTGTTTATTTTCTGTACAAGGAGCTTGAACGCCCAGTCTCCTGATACCGCATGGACGAAAACTATCGGGGGTACTGATTACGATCTTGGCTACTCCGTCCAGCAGACAAACGACGGGGGTTACATCATCGCGGGATATACTGAATCTTACGGTGCAGGCGATTATGATGTCTATCTTATAAAGACGGACTCCAGTGGAGACACTCTGTGGACAAGAACCTTCGGGGGTACTGAATATGATCCTGGTTTCTCCGTCCAGCAGACAACCGATGGTGGCTACGTCGTTGCGGGTTCCACGAATTCCTACGGTGGCAGCTCTGACATCTATCTGATAAAAACGGATTCCGGTGGAGATACTACCTGGACGAGGGCTTTCGGTGGTACAGATTACGATGCTGGCTATTTTGTCCAGCAGACCAACGACGAGGGCTACATTATCACGGGATTAACTTTGTCCTACGGCGCAGGCGGCGCTGATGTTTACCTTATAAAAACGGACTCCAGTGGAGATACCCTCTGGACGAAAACCTTCGGAGGGTATGAATGGGAATATGGCTTCTCCGTACAACAGACAATCGACGATGGCTACATCGTTACAGGGTTCACGGATTCCTACGGTGCAGGTGTCGATGATGTCTACCTTATAAAGACAGATCTCAATGGTGATACCCTCTGGACGAGAACCTATGGAGGTTACAATCACGATGCCGGGTATTTTGCCCAACAGACAGCCGACGGGGGATACATCGTTGCGGGAACAACAGAATCCTACGGCTCAGGCGGGGAGGATGTATATCTTATAAAGACGAACTCCGGTGGAGATGCGATGTGGACGAAAATCATCGGAGGTACTGAATACGATGGCGGCCACTCCATTCAGCAGACAATTGATGGGGGTTACATTGTCGCTGGATATACTCAATCCTACGGCTCAGGCGGTTCTGATGTCTACCTAATAAAGACTGACTCCAGCGGAGATACGCTCTGGACAAAAACCATTGGAGGCATTCAAAATGACACTGGAGAATTTATCCGGCAGACCGCTGATGCCGGATACATTGTCATTGGATCTACCGTATCTTACGGTGCAGGCTACTCTGACATCTATCTTATAAAGCTGGAACCTGAAACTGGAATTGAATTGGAAGCCGTGGAAAATCCTCTGGTCGCTCTGGAATCGATCGACCCGAATCCATTTTCATCTGATTTGAGCATTACTTGCAGTATACCGGATCAGACAAGAGTTGAACTGGCGATATTCGATCTCTCCGGAAGACTGGTCGAGGAGCTGATAAATGACCAGCTTCCAGCTGGATCACATACTTCGATGTGGAGTCCATCACAGGATATGCCAAATGGCTGCTATCTGGTTGTACTTGATGCCGCTGGACATCATGAAGTCGGGAAATGTCTCAAGCTGAACTGACTCTCAATATTGATCATTGGAATGATCACGCTCTTCCCGGTCAATGTAATGATTGTAAACTTGATAAAA
>JAIORS010000199.1 GCA_021108005.1 Candidatus Aegiribacteria sp. | reverse complement strand
ATACAAAATTCGGGCTGCCATACTGATCATCAACGTAAAACCTTGTCCAGCTGTCACCAATGCCATCATCGTTGCGCCACCATTCGACGCCTTTATGTAAATACGATGGGTTTGCTCCAGCAACATCCATATCGCCGTCACCATCAATATCACCGGGGTAGGCGCACCAGATCACACCATAACTATCACTTACCATGTGAGTGTCCCAACCTCCCCCACTGCCGTCGTTCTCGAACCAGGCTACATCATAATTATCAGTAGACTGCGCCAGCACATCCACATCACCGTCACCGTCCATATCCGCCGGAAATGTATAGTGACACCCGCCCATGCCGGAATTAATCGTGTGACTGGTTTTAGATATACCCAGAATCAGTTTGCCGGGCATGGCTGTCCAGGATGTCTGAGTCTGGCTGGAGAATGTGTTTAACCAATGCCACTCGGGGCCGGGTACGCCGGGACCACCGGACCAGTCAGTCTGAATTATAACTCCTCCATAAATGAGAACGGAACATGGAAACAGCAGTGTCAATAAAATTCCCACTCTACAGATTCTGAATGCGTTCCTCATTGCGCTGACTCCTCAAGCCTGATCCAGCCGATGCGGATATCAACAGGAGACGGTGGGTCTATACAGGTACCACTACCCTGAATCAATAACTTCAGTTCTGAACAATCGTCATCACCCCAGTGAAGAGAAGTGTCTGCTTTCAGATCAAAGGGACCGATCACGGTCCACCGATCCCAGCCGTTGCCGACATGGGAACCGGAAATATTCAGCAGATTCACCCAGCCGTGCTCATTATTGTTATTATCTATCCACCTGATGTGCATGGCACAGGCATTATCATCAAGTCGATTGGGGTTGTTAACGGTAATGCCGAAACTGAGCATATGGTACTTATCGGTATCTATGTATTTTGTGGAATCTTCAGGTATGGCAAGACTGATATCGCCTTTGAACCATCCTGTAGGGATGTCATAGTTTATCAAACCCTCGAACATGCCGCTTACGGAATCTGTCCAGCCCGTTGAAATATTCCAGTTCTGTGCAACCGCTTCAATATCATTTGTGTTCCAGTCGTTGCTGCCACCTTCGGTCATGTCCCAGGCATTTCCCCTGACTTCTGTCGCGTAATCACGAGGTTTTACAAG
>JAIORS010000198.1 GCA_021108005.1 Candidatus Aegiribacteria sp. | reverse complement strand
GGAACATCGTCTTGCCAGGGAACGTGGTCCGCGCATGGCTCGCAGACGAGTTCCAGCGGCTCGGGCGGAGGTCTGGGATGTTGACGCTTTGAAGTGTCCGAAGTGCGGTGGAGAGATGAAGGTCATCTCCTTGAAATTGACCAGGCATACTTCCATTATTATCATTAATCTCAGGTTGAAATATTAAAGAGACTGGAGTTGAATACGATGAGGATAAGCTTATTTTTATCAGTACTTCTCTGCATTACCGCCATGGCAGATTTCGCTGAGATAGGGGCCGGCGGGACGGTAACGACCAACAGGCCGTTTTGCGGCACTTGAGGAGCTCCTGGACGAAGGTACCAGGTTCTGGTACTCGAAGAGGAACTCAACATCCCGGTAATAATAGACAGAATCGAGCTTTTGAGCACGCACATCGCCTTTGCGACGGGTGATTACTACAATTTCAGGATACTTCTCTGCGCCACGGAGGAAGCTGCTCTTTCAAGCTCCTTCGAAACCAATTACGGTACAAACGAGCCTGACACAGTGTTCAGTGAGGACACACTGAAGATTAATTGGAGCCAATCAACCCCCGGATGGAACGGATTTGATCTCGACACGCCGTTCCCTTTCGATGGCTCCTCAAACCTGATAGTCGAGTTCCAGTACATGGGAAGTACATCGACCTGCGTTAACCTTAAAGCTGCCTCGCAGCCCTCGGGAGACAGGTGCCTGGATGGCGATTATCCCACGAGCCCTACCGGCACAAACATGCCTTTTTTCAACTGCATGCGCATACACTATACACCAACCGGGATTAGTGAAGAACCTGATGAGACAGGGGAACTATCCCTCACTCCGGAGGTCAACCCTTTATCCGATATTTACCTCAACGCGGTTTCACAGGAAGAGACTCAGGGGGTTATAACGGCCTACGGGATCGACGGAAGATATTTGGGAATAGTATGGGAGGGTATGCTTCACTCCGGAGAGAACTCCATCACGGGGGACAGATCCGGTCTTCCTTCAGGAGTCTGCTTCCTTGTCCTGAAAACCGGTGAGTCAAGAGCGCTGGCCAGGATCCTGCTTCTGCGCTGAGACTGACAGCAGGTATCCTAAAAGTCTGGTACGGTTGAAAATACAGGAGTATCTGATATGTGGCTTAAAGTCATTGTATTCGTAATCGTTGTTCTTGTGTTCATTATTGCCGTAGCGATTCTCTACGGCGCGAAACGCTGGCAATCGAGTACGAGAGAACTGCAAGCGATGATGGAAAAAGCACGCTTTGAGATTTCAACAGAATCGTATAGTTCTCACGAGCTGGATGAACTGCCTGCGCCTGTTCAGCGTTACTTCCGTGCTGTTTTGAAAGAGGGGCAGCCGCTGATCGCGTCGGTTCGTCTGGAACAAACCGGAACCTTCAATATGGGTGAAGCTAAAGAGCAATGGAAACCGTTCAAATCGACTCAAAGCATAATCACTCAGCGTCCGGGTTTTATCTGGGATGCACGTATTCGCATCGCACCGGCAATTAACGTGTTTGTCCATGATGCATACATCGCGGGAGAGGGAGTTCTTACTGCGAAACTGTTCGGTTTCCTTACGGTGATGGAGCAACCGAACACTCCGGAACTGGCGCAAGGGGAGTTAATGCGGTTCGTAGCTGAAGGTGCATGGTATCCTACAGCGCTTCTGCCTTGTCAGGGCGTGGTCTGGGAAGCAATTGACGATACACAGGCCATCGCAACACTTACCGACGGCTCAACCACTGTAACGCTGGTGTTTCAATTTGATGCTCAGGGATTAATAAATTCGGTTCGTTCCAATGGACGATACCGCGAAGTGGATGGAGTGCTTGTGGCAACTCCCTGGCAGGGTCGTTTCTGGGATTACGAGTTACGTGATGGTATGCTGATACCGCTTGAGGGCGAAGTGGAATGGCTGCTGCCGGAAGGACCTAA
>JAIORS010000197.1 GCA_021108005.1 Candidatus Aegiribacteria sp. | reverse complement strand
CGGGGAAAAGGAGATGGAGCAAATGCTACGAATATTCGAAGACTCCCTCACCGAATAGTAGGAAATGATAAGGGGCAAGATCGGGTCTATTTACAATTAAGAACCTTCATCATACTCTGACATTTCGAATGTTGGCGGGTATATTCAGTTAACAGAAAGGGAGTGTATGAAAGACATCGATAAGGAGCTTGAAGTATACATCCCTTCATCGGTCGCCAAACTGAAGAATCCCCAAACTGATATACCTCGCATCGCAAAGAACGAGAAAATTGTAGCTCAGATAGAATCGGGTTTACACCAGATTCCAACTAAACATACACTATACCAAGCTGATTCGAGGGATCTCTCCTTTCTAGCTGATGAATCAGTGCATTTGGTTTTAACATCTCCTCCATATTGGACTCTGAAGAAATACCACGATAATGAGAACCAACTTGGTGATGTCGCCGACTATGATCAGTTCCTTAATGAACTGGATAAGGTTTGGCACCATTGTTATCGAATCTTGATACCTGGCGGTAGATTGGTCTGTGTTGTTGGAGATGTTTGTCTTTCCAGAAGAAAGAACAGCGGTCGCCATACTGTTGTTCCGCTACATGCTTCTATTCAAGAACACTGCCGGAATTTTGGCTTTGATAATCTAGCTCCGATTATTTGGTATAAAATCGCGAATGCTGTGTTTGAATCGTCCGGAAATGGTACTGGATTTCTTGGCAAGCCGTATGAGCCTAATGCGGTTATCAAGAATGATATAGAATTCATACTAATGCAGCGAAAACCGGGTGGGTATAGAAGTCCTTCCCTTGAGGCACGCATCCTATCGATTATTTCAAATGCAAATCACAAGCTTTGGTTCCAGTCTATTTGGTCAGGGGTAACTGGAGCCTCAACAAGAAATCATCCTGCACCATTTCCAGAGGAGTTGGCAGAGCGGATAATTCGAATGTTTTCGTTTGCTGGAGATACTGTAATGGATCCATTTCTTGGAACGGGCACTACTTCCATTGCTTCTGCAAAATGGGGACGGAATTCAATCGGAGTTGAAGTCGATCCCCAGTATTTCAGTCAATCTGAGAAACGCATTAAAGCATCAACAACATCGTTATTCTCTAAAGCAGAAATATCGGTAGAGAGAAGGGGGTAAGTGGTGAAATACAACGATGGAGTATCTCGAGCTGTACAGCATTTTTGGAAGGTTCGAACTCGCCAGTTTAATGACCAGGGAACTTCAACTGGAAAAAAAGATGCGGGGAATAGAAGTGCTGTAACAGGCGGAAAACACCTTGATGGCTTCATCGAATTGTTTGCTGGAATTCTTGCTGAAGCAGGGCTACCCGATTCCGCAATATTCACAAAGTCAACTACATTGCCAGGTTACTTCCGACCAACGAAGAAATGGGATTTGGTTGTAGTAATCGATGACCAGTTTCTTGCATCCATAGAATTTAAGGCTCATGTGGGGCCTTCCTTTGGTAATAACTTCAATAATCGTGTTGAGGAAGCACTTGGCAACGCCATGGACCTGCTTACAGCATATCGGGAGGGAAAGTACAAGCCATCGCAGAAACCATGGATTGGCTGGCTTATGTTGCTGGAGGACACCCCTAATTCAACCTCCTCGGTTCGTGTTGAAGAACCTCATTTTGATGTGTTTCCTGAATTCAAGGTTACTTCATATGCTAAGCGCTATGAGTTGTTCTGCGAACGACTTGTTAGAGAGCGATTATACGATGGGACATGTCTCTTACTTTCAAAGAAGGATGATGGACTGACCGGGAAATATACTGAACCAAATCCAGAAATAACCTTCAATAAATTTGCTACGTCATTATCAGCTCATGCAATAGCATACGCCAAGATGAGAGCCCAATGAAGCCAACATTTGTTGCGAGTTACTGTAAACACTGCTCGTAGTGTTTTCGATCGTGAGCTTATCGTCATCGCTGATAATGCAAGGAACCAGCAGATAGTATGTATTTCGCCGTTTTCTCCGAATTTCAATGAGTATCATGATAGGAAGTATCTAGACGAATTGCGGATTATCTTTTCCCACAAGCCTGATAGAATAGTCGTAAGATATCATATCAATAGAGGATGGTTGCAATTGCGGAATCATCCCGAGCAAAGTACGAAGCCCTTGATTTCATCAATGAGATGAGTATTTTATTTGTAA
>JAIORS010000196.1 GCA_021108005.1 Candidatus Aegiribacteria sp. | reverse complement strand
CTGGTTAGAAGAAACTCTCAGAGATGAAAGTATTCCCTGGGAGGACAGGTACTGGCTGGACAGAAGAATAAGGGCAGGCATCTCTCAGAATCTCCATGTCTTCTACGATACTGAGAACAATCCTGTTCATGTCGATGCTGATGGCATTTTCCCCGGAGAGTTCTACTGGCGGGAGCATATGATTGTTGATCCTGCAGGATTGAACATTCCCGAAGATGCGGAAAGACCAGTATACAACACTCGCGAATTTAATAGAATCGATACAGGCCTGATCTATAATCCATTCGGTAGAGTAGTGGGTAATCTCGCAATGCCCTATGGGACGCTGTCAAGGAACGCCAGTATCGGAGCGTTTGCTTCAACACTTGAAGGCGACGGCATGGGTGATTATGACGATCAGTACTACGCCGTATTGCTCTATTCTGATGGAAGTTTTACCGAAGTTGAATTGGAAGGCATCGGCGGGTACCACGGAACAGTAAGCCAGGATGGCAGTACTATTGCCTTTTTCAGACATGGTTCAGAAAGGTTCGGCTTAGATAGCTATGTCGACATTCTAGACCGACAAGGAATGTTGGTCGACAGGATACATTCCGATGTCCATTTTTCATCAGTTCCTCCAGACATCTCCTTCAACGGTCACTACGCCTCATGTAATATCCAGGGCGGACACACAGCCCTGGTTGATTGCTGGCGGGGGGAAGTTGTTCTGGTTACCGAGGAGACTGGGACCGATAGGTCGACAACCTGGACGAGTTTCAGCCCGGATGGTGAGTATTTCTGTGTAGGAGGTGGCGCAAAGGGAAGAGTGATAAACACAGCTACATTGGAGAACCATGTTTATCCAGAAACAGCTATTCGAGATGGAAGTGGTGATGGGACGCGAGTTAACTGCTCAAATGCAAGAATACTAACAACATTAATAACAACTAGAGAAATCTCTAGAGAAATTTCTTCACTTGAACTCAGATTACTGGTAGGAGACCAGCAGGTTTATTTCAGCGACCTGAACGAAAGTGGATATCTGGGCCATGGCTGCAATGCCGAAGTCTCTCCTAATGGGCATCTCGTACTTGTGAGTAGACTGAGAGGTAGCATACCTCTGGTTGTTATCAGGATTTCGGGGAGGGGATAAAAATGAAGTGCACAGTATTGCTTGTGGTACTCTTTATTACCTCCTCTGTATCTATAGCTAACGATCCAACCTACGGGATTCCATGGCCCGTTGGCAGCCTTGAATTAATGGATGAAGCAAAGCCTCTTATGAACGGTTATGGAGATCGTAATAATGGTTGGAATAAGTTCCATACCGGAATAGATATTGATGACTGCACCGAGCCAGACAGCGGCAGTAAAGTAAGATGTGTAGAGGGTGGAGTTATTGGTGATATTTGGTCTCAAGGCTCTCCAAGCGGCTGGTCTATCCTTGTTCTTCCAACGCCGGAATCCCAGTGTGGCTGGTGCTATACTCATCTTGCAGATCCATATGCACAACAATGGTATATAGGCAAGCCAGTTAGCGAAGGTCAGTTTATTGATAGTATGAATATCAGCAGTGGATGGGACGAGCATCTTCACTTCTCCTGGATAGACAAGGATGAAGTTGGAACCTGTCTTGTGAATCCCCTGGATTTCCTGGTAGATGAACCTGAGGGAAATGACTACTGGCATTTCGTGCCTGAACCTTTAACACCTGAATTCAAGCACATGTTTCTCCCCGAGTACTGGGCTTATGAATGGCCAACACAATATCCCAATACTGATGCGGTAGAAGCTGATATCATCCCTGCGAATGATCTTTCTGGAGATGTTGATTTCTTCTTTGGAGTAACGCTGCAAGCAGGAGATATCAATACGGATGAGAAAATATACGTTGACTGCGTTCCCGAGCGCGTGTATTGGGAATTGATCCGCGAAACAGAATCAGGTCTTGATGTTCTCTCGACGAATTATGTCGTCAATTTTGACTGTGCACTTACGAATGATGATGAAACAGCTAAGATGTTTACTTTTAATTGGCTCATGTTCAACCTGTTCGGTGGAAACAAAGCTGGATTCATGTGTCTTACCAACTGCGGAGATACGCAAGGTTGGGAGAACCTTGGAATAGATAACATCGAGGAGAACTACTGGCGGACCGACAAAAACTATGCATATCTCAATGAAGTAACAATCAACCCGATTCTTGCCGAATATCCGGACGGTTCCTACCGGATTGATGTAACATGCTATGCACATGCAAATGATGTTCTCCCCAATCCTGTCCCGGAAGTACAATTTGCGCAGAGCATCGCCTGCGAGCTTCACAACTTTGCCCCTGCCCTCCGTGAAGTATTCATACTTGATCTCGAAACCGATCAGACTTATTACCACGCTGAATGGGTG
>JAIORS010000195.1 GCA_021108005.1 Candidatus Aegiribacteria sp. | reverse complement strand
AGTATGTCATCGTCCCAGAGGGGGGAGGGATCGTTTATGGGAGCTGTTACTCCCGGTGTTCCGGTTGTGGCGAGAAAAACGAATAATAATAGCAGCATGGTGAAACTCCTTTCAGAACTTCTACATTAATACTTTATCAGTATAAGAATACGGAATAAGATGTTCAGGAACAAGTGCCTGTTATCCCGGTTGCTCTTACTCTTCTTCTTCTCCCATCCATGTACCTTTGTCAAGGATTTTCCAGACGGGTTTACCTGTGATTTCTCTTAGATCTTCAAGGACATCAAGCTGGGTGGCATCGACCTGAAGTGACTGCTTGAACATGTCCACAGCGTCTTCATCCTGTGCTATTATCGCGAAGAGCCTGCCCATCGCGTTGTAGGCTTCCGTGAGTTCGGGGTCCAGTTCCGCTGCCTGCTCAAGGAATTCCATGGCGTTGTCTATCATGTCCTGCTCATCAACTTCTCTTTCCCATATCTCCGCGGTTGGAATGTTATCAAGCAGACACATGGCCCAGCAGAGACCTTTGCCCAGGTAGACAAGCGGGTTATCCGGGTCCAGTTTTATAACTGTGTTGTAAATATCCAGAGCTTCCTCGGGACTCCGATCCTTTTGAATCAGTTCAGCAAGGTTGAGCCTGGAGTCAATGTCATCAGGATTATTTCTGATGTTTTCTTCAAGGGCGTCTCTAGTGCTTAGCTCCATTTTCGGTATTTACCTCCGTAGGTATTTTCACGGTTCCGCCTTCATTACTTCCTGTTTAGCCTTTCGTCAACCCCCATTTGTTCTTTCTAAAGCACACCTTGCCTGAAAGCCTTGTAGACTTTAGTTTTAATTTTCAACAGCACTGAAGGGAAAGATGCTGAAAACTGATGTAAGGTATCTGAAGGGAGTAGGTCCCGCCAGAAGCAGGCAGCTGTCAAAGCTCGGGATTGAAACCGTTGCCGATCTCCTTCTGCACGTACCAAGAGGTTACAATGATCGAAGGTTAATAACCCCGATCCGGAGCCTGGTTCCCGGTGAGGAAGCCAATGTATCCGGTGCAGTCGTTTCATCGGGATATCTGAAATCCAGGAAGGGGAAAAGAAGGTTCGAGGTAATACTGCGGGACGATACAGGGGAACTGAAGCTCGAATTCTTCCATTTCAGATACATTGCTGCTAAACTTACGACCGGTACGCGGGTTATCGCCAGCGGGAAGATAGAATTCTTCGGCGGAATGAGTATTGTTCATCCTGAACTGCTGTTCCTTGATGAGGAAACCACGGATACCCGGCTTGTTCTCCCCATATATCCTCTTACGGCAGGTATCACTCAGGGGGTAATGCGGAAACTCCTTGAAGCTGTGCTTGAAGAATATTCTTCCGCGTTGCCCGAAGTACTGCCTCTTGATGTTCTTGAGTTAAAGGGCTTCAAGAATCGCGGAGAGATCGTGCGAAAGGTGCATTTCCCGGATGACCCGGAGGAAGGCTCCCGGGCCCGGAGAACACTTGCTCTTGAAGAACTCTTCATTCATCAGACTCTTCTGAATCATATAAGGGCCAGAGCATCCAGACTTACGGGAATCAGTATGATTCCGCCCGATGGCTCCCTTTCGGAATTCGTAAGTGGTTTACCCTACAGTCTCACAGGAGCACAGCATTCAGCTCTTGAAGTGATTACCGCGGATCTAGGGCGGAGCGTTCCCATGAGGAGGCTGCTTCAGGGAGATGTAGGATCCGGAAAAACGGTTGTGGCAGCCGCGGCATGCACTGTATGCTGCAGGTCCGGCTACAAGGCGGTGATGGTTGCTCCAACGGAAGTGCTGGCCTCACAGCATTACAGAACGGTAAGCCGTATGCTTGAACCGGTCGGAATTAGATGTGGACTGCTGACCGGAGGCACAAAAACCGCAGACAGAAAGGTTCTGCTTGAATCCCTGCTGGACGGATCTCTCGATGTCCTTATTGGAACTCACGCTGTTTTTGAGGACAGGGTAGTTATACCCGGAATGGGACTGTGCATAATCGATGAGCAGCACAAATTCGGAGTTGAGCAAAGAGAAATACTGCTTTCCGGCCGCGAACCAAGCCCTCATTTCATGCTCATGTCCGCCACACCCATACCGAGAACACTGGCCATGACCGTCTACGGTGACCTTGATATGACAGTACTGGATGAAATGCCTCCCGGAAGGGGCAGCACAACCACCAGAGTTATGAACCGGGATGACAGGAATGAAGTATACGAGTTTCTGCAGGGCAGGCTTGGCAAAAGGGAGAGGGCTTATATTGTTTATCCTCTCAGGGAAGTCTCTGAGGAACTGGATCTGAAAGATGCCACTACTTCATTTGAAATACTGAAGCGTGGCCCTCTTGGAAATTTTGGAATTGGGCTGCTTACAGGGGCAATGAAGCCGGAGGACAAGCTTGCTGTTACGGACAGGTTCGTTTCCGGTGAGATTTCGGTTCTTGTAAGTACTACTGTTGTTGAAGTAGGGCTCGATGTTCCCGAGGCAACGGTTATTGTGGTAGTGCATGCCGACAGGTTCGGCCTGAGTCAACTTCATCAGCTCAGGGGAAGGATCGGCAGGGGCGGGAGGGACTCCTGGTGCTTTCTGATGAAAGATAAGGGCTGCGGAGCCGAAGCGGCCAGGAGGCTGAACATTCTTTCCTCAACCAATGACGGGTTCAAAATCGCTGAGCAGGATCTTAAATTAAGGGGCCCCGGAGAAGTGGCAGGTACAAGGCAGCACGGGGTTCCGATATTTCGTATAGCTTCATTAATTGATGATATAGATCTTTTTCTGGAAGCCGCAAACCTCGCAAACAGGGGTGATATTTCAGGATCGATTGAAGACGAGTATAGATGGCGCTTTGGGGGGCTGGATATTCCTGAACTATAATGTTATTTATGAAAGGTTGTCACAAGTAGTGTCTACTCTCTATCTTTGGACAGAGGGAAGATTTGTTTTCATAATATATGGCACTTGACAAAGGGGTATCAGTAAATAGCATTATGAATCTGAATTAATGGCTCGCACTAACAACCAGAGGGAGCAGGTTGGAGATGGGCTCAGGAGTTGACAAAGTTAAAAAATTACTAGAGACCGCCAGGATGCAGATTCAGCAGGGCAAGCGGAAGGAAGCTCTTGAAACCTACCGTAAAGCCCTTGAACTCGATCCGAATAATCATCAGATTATGGATCGAATAAGCATTGTGGAACGAGAAATCGCCGCAATGGAAAAATTCAATAAGAGCAGGTCAAGCAGGGCGCATTCCGCAGGACGCAACATTTCATCATCCGGTTTCGTGGATGATTGCGTTGAAAGGTCAGACGAAGCATTAAGAGCAGACGACGCGGTTAGAGCACTGCAGGAACTTGAAAGGGCAAAACGCCACGACCCTGATAACGTCATTGTAAAAAAGAAAATGAAATACGTAAGGCGTTCTATTAAAGTAGACGACCTAGCTGACCTGGTTCGAAGCAGGATCAAATCCGGTGACCCGGTATTCGCGGTTGAGAATATCAGGCGGATATTCGATCTGTGGCCGGCAGCCCCTGTTCTTCAGGAACTTCTGAAACTTGCTGAAGAATACAAGGGTTTAGTTACGGATAAAGAAGTAATAGCAACGGAAGCTCCGGTTGTTCCCAGAGTCGAAAAGAAGAAGACAGCTGCAGTGGTTCCACCTTCCAGAGCTGCCAGGAAGAGACCTCCAGAGAAGAAAACGAAGAAGAAGAAACCCGAGAAGAAGCGGGAAGAAAAGAAGAAGAAACCTGCTGCTGTTGTCGGAGCAAAAGCCGGCGGTGACGGACGGAAGAAATTATTCATGCTTTTAGGTGCTGTTGTTGTTCTGGTTATTATAGTGTTTGGGGCAATCAAGATATTCGGTGGTAAAGAACCAGAACCTGAAATAGTAGAAGTCATCCCTGCCCAGCCCTTTACCGAAACAGTCGTAGTACAGGGAGCCGAAGCTATCGATATGTTGATTGACGGAATCCCTGTTCAAGAAGGAGTTGCGGGAGTATTTATACTGAGCGATACGATATTCACAGAAAGAACTGTCATGATATCCGCGCCTGGTTTTGAAACACTTACCTGGAACCCTGTTTTTGAAGAAGGCTACGTTGGAACCGATACACTGGTGCTTGACAGCCTTGGCTCTTCAACGCTGCAGGTAAGTTTCGGTTACGAGATGCCCGAAGGCGAGAATGACCCCGGAGCTGAAGCCGTGAGTTTCATGGTGGATGGCGAGATAATCGAGGGCAGCATTGATACAATAGTAACCGGAGAACATGTCTTCCAGGCAGTACTTGAAGGTTACCGGACCATGCCTGAATCTGTTCTTGTGGTTAGTCCGTTTGACCTGAACCAGGTATTGAACATCCTTGCTTCAGAGCAGTCTCAGATTACAATGCAGCTTGCTGCTGATACACCGGGTAATGCCAGCTTCTATATCGATGGAAGCCGCATTGCCACGGGCCGCAGAATGAGCCAGGTACTTCCTTTCGGAAGTTATAGAGTGGTAGTCCAGATGGAGAACAGAGAAGACTTCGCGGTAACAGTTAATCTCGGCGAAGACGGATACAGCCGTACGGTATCACTGACAGAGATTGCTGAAACCGGCCAGCTTATGGTTGGACCCGAACCATGGTCCAATGTTTATGTCGACGGAACTCATGTAGGAACGACACCTTTCGGGGGTGTTGAACTTGACCCGGGAACATATACAGTAAGGCTCTCCAACCCGGATTTCCAGGACGATACACATACTGTTGTAATTGTAGCGGGTGAAACCGCATCTATTCAATACAACGCTGTAGCTTCTGAGGTTCCCGTTGAAGTTATTCCAGATACGGCAACTGTTACGGAACCGGTGGAGGAACTGCCTATCTCATCTCCCTTTGCCATACAGCAGATCGCTCCTTCCGTACCTTCAATGGCCAGGGCCAGGGGAGACCTGCATGGGTACGTTACTCTTGCTGTTCTGGTGGGTACCGATGGTTCCGTACAGAATGTTACCATTGTAAACGATCCATTGGGTCTTGGATGCGGCCAGGCAGCAATAGATGCTGTTAATAACTGGGTTTTCAGTCCGGCAATGCAGGGCGACCAGCCTGTTGAGGTTACAACAAATGTCCAGGTCCGATTCGATATCGAATAGTACCTGAGGCCATGTTTCTCCTACGAGAAGGTGACATCAGCTGGACACCGGCAGTTGATATGTACGAAGCCGAAAAACAATGGCTTCTGTTCGTTGAGCTGCCTGGAGTATCATCCGATGATATCGATCTTATTATATTCCCAGAAAGCGTATTGATCAGAGGGATCAAAACTCCTCCTGTAAAGGCACTCACTGCCGAGAAGATAGAAATATATACGGGTCATTTTCATCGCGAGATACATATTCCCGGGAGGATCAGCATAACCGAGGTTACAGCATCATTGAAAAACGGAGTTCTCAGTCTGATACTAACTGCTGATGAGCAGACAGGTGTCAGAAGTCCCGTTAATAAATCGGGAGAATCCATAAAAATTGAAAAAGGAGATTGAATGACCCGGGCAATTACTCTGGAACTACCTGAAATACTGCCTGTTCTGCCAAGTCCTGACGGGGTTGTGTATCCCTTTACTGTGGTTCCAAGAACCATTACGAAGCTTGGAACCGCTGAACTTGTAGACGATGCTGTCCGCGCGGATAAACTGATAGGTGTTGTCAGCCTGAATAGCATCATCAACGCGCCTGCCCGTCCAGCAGATCTTTACAGGACGGGAACGGTTACCGGCATTGATCGGTTATACAGGTTTCCGGGCAACATCATAAGGCTCCATTTAAGGGGTCTTATCCGTTTCCGCATTCTTGAGTTCATTGAAACGAGTAAACCATATCTTCTGGCAAGGGTTGAAAAGCTGGAATCCATATTCCCCGAAGACGATGTGGAACTGAATGCCTGGCATAATACTGTGGGAATTCAGCTGAAGCAGATATTTGAACTTACCCGGACCATTCCTGACGATTCACAGTTTCTGGAGCTTTCTGCCGATCCCGACAGATTGAGTTTCCTGGCGGCAAGCAGGATAGAAGCAAGCGTAGAGGAAAAGCAGAAGGTACTTGAAGTTGATAATGTACTTCAACGTCTCTGCCTGCTGTCAGGTATCATGGAAAAAGAGATCAGGATACTGAAGCTTCGTAATAAGATTCAGGGGCAGGTCAGAACGGAAATTGAGAAAGATCAGAAAGAATACATACTCAAGGAACAGATGAAAGCCATTCAGAAAGAACTGGGCGGTGACACCGAGAATCCAGATGCTGAAGAGCTCAAACAGCAGATAGAAGAAAAGGATCTTCCCGAAAAGGTTGAAAAAGCTGCGATGGAAGAGCTTGACCGGCTTAAGAGGATGCATCCGGGACTTCCCGAAGTTGCGGTCATAAGAAATTACATTGAATGGATTCTTAATCTGCCCTGGAAGGAAAGTACAAAGGACAGGCTTGATATAAACAGGGCGCAGAGAGTTCTGGAGAAAGACCATTACGATCTGGAGGATGTAAAGGAAAGGGTTCTGGAATTTCTTGCTGTCCGGAAGCTCAATCCCAGTGGCAAAGCTCCCATACTTTGTTTTGTTGGACCTCCCGGAGTGGGAAAGACTTCAATGGGCAAAAGTATAGCCAGAGCCATAGGACGCAAATTCGTACGGCTTTCCCTCGGGGGAGTTCACGATGAAGCTGAAATTCGCGGGCATAGAAGAACCTATATCGGAGCGATGCCGGGAAAGATAATACAGGGATTGAAAGAAGCAGGAAGCAACAATCCAGTTTTCATGCTGGATGAGGTTGACAAGATAGGCAGCGACTTCCGTGGAGATCCCACATCCGCACTCCTTGAAGTTCTCGACCCCGAGCAGAATTTCTCCTTCCGGGACAATTACATGAATGTTCCGTTCGATCTCAGCGGTGTTCAGTTCATAACTACGGCAAACCGCCTGGACACTATACCTTCACCTCTGCTGGACAGAATGGAAATCATCCGTATACCTGGATATACATCGGCCGAAAAACTTGAAATAGCTAGAAGGTATCTTGTTGAAAGACAGATGAATAACGCCGGACTTGCGGGTGATGTTCTCCGTTTCAGAAGGAAGGGCTTAAGCAGAATAATTTCTGATTATACCCGCGAGGCTGGAGTAAGAGAGCTTGAACGCACCATCGGGAAAATTTGCAGGAAAGTAGCGATGAAAGTTGCAGGTGGAAACAATGACCTCGTGATTATCTCAGCGCCCAGACTTCCGGAGTTCCTTGGCCCCAGAAAATTCACCCGTGAGAGAATTTCGGACAAACCCAGAATTGGTGTTTCTACAGCCCTTGCCTGGACACCTGCTGGCGGAGAGATACTTCTGATAGAAACCACTATAATGAGCGGCAAAGGAGAACTTATACTGACCGGGCAGCTCGGGCAGGTAATGCAGGAATCGGTGAAGGCTGCACTGTCCTGGATCAGGACACATGCTGACGAATATGGTTTGAAGATGAATTTCAAGGAAGTCGATATTCACCTTCATGTACCTGCGGGGGCAACCCCCAAGGATGGTCCTTCGGCCGGTGTGGCCATTCTCGTATCCATCCTTTCAGCATTGAGTGAAAAGCCTGTTGTTCCGGATATAGCTGTTACCGGAGAAATAAGTCTGCAGGGAAGGGTAATGCCCGTGGGAGGTATCAAGGAAAAAACTCTGGGAGCATTAGCTGCCGGGATTACGAGGGTTTTCCTTCCGTTTGAGAATAGCAGGAACATAGAGGAAATCCCGGAGGAAACGAGAAAACTTATGCATTTCGAACTTATCAAAAGAGTTCAGGACGTTATAGAAAGTCTCATTCCCGGCTTGAAGGAGGTTGGCGCATGATCAGGACAGGTGGATTTTTATTCCTGGTCTTTGTTACGCTGCTGTCCATAACAGGATGCAAGAGCAAACCGGACAGGATGATAACCGCGGATGGCCGGATTCTATCCGGAAAGCTGGAGTCGATAGAGGGACGGCATATTGTTTTCAAAAATTCCGAAACATCTGTTGAGTACGAAGAAGGCAGGGTATTCCTCAGAGAGGGAGGCTCCTTCAGAGGTTACATTACCTGTGACGGCGAGATCATTCGAATCAGAACAAATTCGGGTGATATGGAATTTCATTTAGGGAAGATTGAATCGGTGATATGGAACAGTCCTGCAGATGAGTCCACCTGCACTGTTGACGTACCTGCTGTAGAGGGGTGGGTGAATGCAGGCTTTGAGGTGTCCGATAGTGAAAGGCTGATTATTCAAGCATCTGGAACCGTTACTATGGAGACGGGAACCTGCGGACCCTCGGGTATTGATTACTTTTCCACGACCACAGCCCTTGTTCCAGGGGCAACGAACGGACAGCTTGTCATGGTTGTTGGTGAGTCCAGTCCGGTGGCGGCAGGCAGCACATGGACGGGAGATTCGCCTGGTAATGGAGATCTGTACCTTGCAGTTAACATACCCAACCGGGGATCTGTTGCGGGAGTTGGCGGAACCTATACGGTTACTGTTATAAAAACATCAGGAACCATTAACAACTCAGTACTGTATCCCGCAGTTAAATAAACCCCCTGTTAACGTGCAATTGACTTCAGGAACTTGTGAACTTAGAATATTATGAAGTTATGAAGTTCGCTCATTAATATAGAGACCACCGCGGGAGGTCAGGTTGAAATGAAAAGCTTCACTGTATCGTTGTCTGTTTCAATTCTTTTGATTGGAGCAGTATTTTCCGTATCTACTGCAGCAAGGACCCATTACATAAGGTATGGAGATACCTTATGGGATCTTTCAATCCGTTACTATAGCAATCCCTTTTACTGGGAGAATATTCTAAGTGCCAATCCGTCCATTGAAGGAGTTGAATTGCTTCAGCCGGGAAGTGAACTGATAATTCCGGACATTTACGGGAATTCGGTCAGTTCAGTGTCTTACGGCGCAGACATCTTCGGTTCGTATACTACAGCTGGAACCAGCAGCAGACCACTTCTGAGCAGACTTCTTCTTGAAACTGCCGGAATGGTTACCAGCGAGCCGCCCGATCCTGTAAGCTATATCATCGAAACAGATGTGGATGATGATGAAAAATTTGGTCAGCAGGTAGCATATCCCGGGGATCTGGTTGCCATAGATATCGGTCAGGACCAGGGAGTTGTGCTCGACAGAGTATACAAGATATACAAGATTGGTGAGGAAGTGCGGCATCCTCAAACAGGAGTTCTGCTCGGTAATGTAATCAGGGTTGCCGGTGTATGCAGAGTCATAGATACAGCAGCATCGTCCAGTGTAGCAATCGTGGAACATGCATACCTATCTGTGAATGTCGGTGATTATCTGGTTCCTTACACATCTTCAGCTCCGGTGCCAGTTTCAACTTCCGGTGTAACCGAGAGTATGGATGCGTATGTGCTTGCATTTCAGGACCCGGATTCTGAGAAGGCATACTCATACGATATAGTATACATTGATAAAGGAGCATCAAGCGGGCTGCAGCCCGGAGACATTTTCAACATGTTTAAATATGGCCACGAGGTTTCAAGCCCTTCAGGCAGAATCGTGGAAACTCCGGATATACCTATCTGCGAGATGATAATTCTTGATACCACGCAGAGTACTTCATCAGCACTGATCTACTCAATTTCATCCACTGATCTAATATCTATAGGTGACATAATCGAACTGATAAGAAAACAGAACTAACGGTGATTCGGAAGACCTATGAAATGGAAGGCGGTTGTAAAGGCCGATAAGCCCTCGGAGGAGACAGTGCGTGTTCTTACTGAGCGCACGGGACATCTTCCGGATAAAACTCTTCTTGCTTTCAGCCGTGAGGAAGAAATCATATTCAAGGGACTATCTGAAGCAGAAGCACAGAAGATAGCAGACAGCCTTCGAAGAGATCCTGGTGTAAAATGCAGAATACTTCCAGATGGTGAAGAAAATGTTCAATCCACCACCCTTTTCAGAGTTCTGCTGGTTAACTACCGCCCCGGATACAGGACAAGATTACGAAGAAGACTGCAGGAACTGACCCATCTTCCACAGGAACAGATCGTTCTCTGGCTTTCCAGAATGCCCTTTGCTCTCAGCAAAGGTATTGACAGCGAAGCAGCGAAGAGGATAAAGAAGTCCATAATGGAGGCCGGTGGAATCGTCAGGATTGAAACCGAGTCTATGCTGCCGGATAGTTTTTCAGCCAGACAAAAGTCAAATGCGGTATTCAGAACCCACGGTGCTCACGATATACGAGTGAATACAAATGTCACCACAGATTCAGATAAAAGCCCCGGTGATGCGCTCATCACAGAACAGAAGGATGCAGCTGAGGAAGAAGATTCCCAGGTTCCTCCCGTAAACGGTCTTCCGGAGAACTACACAGTAGGACCCCCTCCACTTGATGAGTTTGAGGACTCCTACGGAAGAGTGGTCATGCACCCTCCCGAAAAGTATGCAGTGGGACTCCCTGCAAAAGTTCTGGAAGGAGGGTTTCGTGAAACACCTCCTATCCTGCCTGAAATCAACAGAAACAATATCCCGGAATCGATTGTATTTTCTCCTCCGGATATCGTAGGAGGAGATTTACCTCCATTAGTCGGTAGCGAAGAGCAGGGTTCTTTAGCTGACGGCCCTCTGCCAGACATCGTGATACCTTACCCACCGCTTAGCAGTATATCTCAGGATATTCTTCTTCCGCGGGTTATGGGAACTCATTCTCCCTATCTGTTCTCCGATGGAAGCGAAATCCCAATAGTGTCCTTGAAAAATTGCGAATCAGTATACGAAAGGGACAACTCCCGAGATGAAACCATTCGCTGGCAAAGCGATGAGAATGATGAATCTCATATTGCGCAGGGTGTTGTGCTTAAGCTATTTCTGTGCCCGCCGGCACCGGATGACGAGCATAAAGTTGCAGAAGCGCTTCGAGATATAATTGGAGTCTCACATAGAGAATCATGGAATCTTCTCAGGAAATCTCCGGCACTTCTTGAGACCTGCGTTGACCACAGGAGGGCTATTAAACTAGTGCATGAACTTGAATCCAGAGGTGTTACTGTATCTCTCACCAGAGGGCGTTTTTCAATCGGAATGAATCAGTCGGGTTCAGGTGAGGGTTTTCAGGCATGGCTTTCGAAGAATGGATAATACTCTTGATTCATACCTTGAGTATTCAGCTCTTGAGAAGAAACTGGCAACCGGAACCATCTCCGCTTACAGTAATGACCTGAATTATTTTTGCCAATGGCTGAACAAAAACGGATGTACGCTCTCTGAAGCGATCTCCGCGGATATCGCGGAGTATCTGGTCTTCCTTTCATCCTCAGGATTTTCACCCGTCAGCATCAGGAGAAAACTGTCCACCATCAGAGGTTATTTCAGATACATGCAGTCATCGGAACTGCGGGATGATAATCCGGCCGAGCTTCTTCATTCCCCCAAGCAGCCGCTAAGACTTCCCCACGCGGTTAGCGTTGAGACTGTTGCAGCTCTTATAGAAGTGTGGGAAGGTGATTCTTCGCTTTCAACAAGGAATCGCGCTTTGCTTGAACTCGCCTATGGAGCCGGCCTGAGGGAAAGCGAGCTTACCGGGATAACCGTTTCCCGTATTCATCTGGATGAGGCTCTTGTAAGACCCGTGGGAAAGGGTTCCAAAGAAAGGATAGTTCCAATAGGAGGAGCCGCGGTCAGATGGCTTTCGCTATACATAGATACTGTAAGGCCCCGGCTGGTTCGCGGGAAGTCTACTCCGGCTCTGTTCCTCACGTACAGGGGGAATCCTCTATCCAGGATGACTGTATGGAATATCGTAAGGGAATCTACGGTGATGGCCGGTGTAAATATAGCTATCCACCCTCATACACTGAGGCATTCATTTGCCACCCACCTGCTCCAGGGAGGTGCTGACCTGAGGGTTGTCCAGGAACTGCTGGGACATTCTGATATCAAGACCACTGAAATTTACACCGACGTGGATAAGACCTATCTGCGAGGTATCGTTGACAGATACCATCCAAGATCGGGAGATGTATGCAGCTCTTTCCATCCAATTTCCTGAATTCGTCTGATATTTCCAGACTGCTTTACTACACTGCCATCTGGAGCGGAGGAAGATCATCCAAAGTATTGATGCAGGGATTCAATACTCTTCGTACCCATGTGAATGAGATATCAAGGAGTCCTTCCAGCGGAAGAGTCGAAGAACTGTCAAGGCAGATGAACCTTCTTCCCGGCACTACGGAAACTTCTATTTTTCTGCCATCTGATATAGCTTCCAGCTGCTTCGGAGCATCTCTTTCGGAAGCTTCAGCTCTCCTGGAGCTCGGATATCCAAGAGATGAACCCGCGGAATTCACCACATCGTTTCCTTCTCCAGCGCGAAACTCCATTAGAACCCGTCACGAGATCAGGTCTGCCGTACATCATCTTGGCGGGGACTTCGAGCTTCTCAAGACACTTTTCAGAACCGAGGATTCAACCGATTCCTGCCTCGATGTCACCTTTGCCGTCTGGCCGCCACAGCATATTCCTGAAAACAGGTTCCTGCTGCGTCTGGGATATGCAGGACAGACCGTTCCATCGGTTATGATACTTAATGACAAACTCCTGGGATATATCCTGCTGTCCTGCTGGGATCTTGCCATTCGGCTAAGGGAAACCGAAAATATATCAACTTCTGAGCCGGATTTCCGGTCCTTCGCGGAAAAGGTTGAAAGGGGTCGGACGTAACTTCTGGTCACTTAC
>JAIORS010000194.1 GCA_021108005.1 Candidatus Aegiribacteria sp. | reverse complement strand
AAGATTTCCCTTCATTATCTCTTCCACACCATCTTTCAGCTTCTCGATGGGTTTTGCCAGACTGGACGAGACAGCTATTGAAATCATAAAACCAAGGACAAGCACACCGGCCATAACCATGAGCATACTCCGCGTGAGTCTCTCAACCGGGGCGAAGGCTTCTTCAACACATATTTCAGCTATAAGGATGCAGTCAATATCGGGAATATGCGAATGAATGCTGATAACAGCCTTCCCCATGTAATTGTTTGTAAAAACAGCAATGGATTCATGTTCCCCTCCCTCGAATCGACAGGTCTCCGCGATACCCCCCGCTGTCTCCAGATCGACCTCCACATGCAGAACAGCGTTATCGATGAATAAAGAAGGGGTAAGCATAAGACCGCTTCTGTCAATTACATAAACCTCTCCTGTCTCCCCCAGACCGGTCCTGTCCGTTATAGAAGAAAACAGTTCCTTATCTGCATCAAAATTAATTACAATGGCTCCCCGGAACTCACCGGATATAAAAATCGGAGCTGAAATACTTAATACCGGATTTCCAGTGAATCGAGAAAAGTGGAATTCCCCTGTATAAACCTCTCCATCTGCAATACTCAGGAATAGTGAGTCTGCGCTGTGGTTAGCACCAACATCCGAGTGAGACGAAGCAATTACTGTACCTGTATTGTCAAGCACTCTGATCCGTGAAATTGCAGAATAAGAAGATAGCAATGCGCTAATTCTTCTGTTTACACTTTGAATTGCTTCTTCAGTGTTTTCTGTTTCTGCAATGAGATCGACAAATGCATTTCCGGTTGATATGAGTACTGCGAGTTCCTGATACTCATTCAGAACCGAATTGACATATCTCGCTCTTATCTCTGCGATGACGGCCAGATGACTGATCATCTGTTCTTCAAGAATACTCTTTGAAATACTTCTCACAACAAGAATTACGGACAACCCTGTAGCTACGATCACCGAGAAAGCCACAAGGAGTACCTTCGAGCGTATTCTCACTGCGAAGCCTCTGTTTCATATCCTTTCGGCACTGTGAACCCGGGTTCTCTGCCAAGTTCCTCAAGCAATGAGTTTATCTCCCTTTTCAACTCCACCATTTTCACTTCTCTGCCGACAGCGAGTGAATTGAATCTCTCGAGTTCTTCGTTTTTTCTCCTGAGGTCGTTTTCTTTTTTAACACGGTCAGTGATGTTCCTGGCTATTTTTATGATCTCGATAACATTTCCGTTCCCGTCCTTCATCGGAACACCTATATCTTCCCAGTATCTTTCACCTCTTTTTCCTTCAACGGCCTCCTGATACACGATACCTGTTTCGTTTTCTCCCGTTTCAATGGCTTTAACAATCGGGCAGCCATCGCAGGGCTCTTCAATTCCGGGGAATGCTTTGTAACAGAATTGACCGATTGAATCAGGATTCATGGAAAGAGCCGTTCTGTTGGCCCAGAGTACTTTAAGATCCGTATCCAGCAGGATTATCATATCGGGGGAACCGTCGAGAAG
>JAIORS010000193.1 GCA_021108005.1 Candidatus Aegiribacteria sp. | reverse complement strand
AAGAAGTCCCTTATCTCAGTAATGGCAATTCTTGCAATCAGCGGATGTATCGGAGAGAAAAGCCGAATTACGGTCAGGAACGATTCGGATGAGAGCTTCCGTTCTGTAACGGTATCGGTCTGGACAGTACATGGACCATAGAGAACTTTTCTCCCGGAGATGAACAGGAATTCACCGTTGTATACACCAGAGATGATCACTTCCAAATCAGAGCAGAGGCTGCCGATGGACGTATCATTGAAGGCGGATTCGGTTATGTAACCCATGGACTCAGCGATGAAACTATAGAAATAACCTTCATCGGTGATTCCATCCTGTTCAACCAGCAGATAAACGAAGACTACTGACACAGTAAACGCGCATCAACCCTGTTTTGAGTTTCTTTATTCAGGAACAGTAGTGGAACAGTTGAAGTCTCAGAGTTGTTCGGTATCCTCGTATTCAATTCGCAGATAAAGCCAATTTACTGCTGTAGCGGTAATATTCGTAATATCACATAAATGTAACTCTTGACTTCTTTATAATGCAGAGTATTTTACTGTTATGGCAGTAGAAATGAAGGAGCCAGAATGATCGATGTAAATGAATTCATGGAAGGCCTGGGCAAACAGGTACGGTTCCACCGCATGAAAGCCGGGTTAACACAGCTTCAGCTGGCCAACATGGCTGGAGTAGGCAAGACTACAGTATTCGATATTGAGAAGGGCAAAACCTCAGTGCGAATCGACAGCCTTCTGGCTGTCCTTGGGATAGTGAATATTGATATTCAGTTTTCAGGACCCTTGAGTACGGAGTATGAGAAACTGTTGGAACGCGAGAACAACTGATGCATGAAAAGAACGGGAATGACAGAATGGAAACCCCTTTAAGACAGGCAAGGGTATTCATGCACGGCAGTTATTCAGGCACCCTTGAGGAGCTGAAGCTGAATGAGCATTACAGGTTCACTTATTCGGATGATTACGCTGGTCCTCCTGTCTCCCTCACAATGCCTGTAGAGCAGAATGTCTACGAATTCTTAAAATTCCCGTCTTTCTTCGAGGGGCTTCTCCCCGAGGGAGTCATGCTGGAAGGGCTGCTACGTCAGTGCAGGATCGATAAAAATGATTGCTTCGCTCAGTTAATGGCCATCGGCGGGGAGCTTGTGGGCGCGGTTACCGTTGAGGAAATAAAATGAACCGCTGCCCGATAACCTACGGAGAGTGCGATGCCGGCAATTACTCCAAGAGAGGGTTGCGCCTTCTGAACCGCAACCTCTCAAAACTGAATGTGTTCCCCCTTTCGGCGATGGAGCAGAGAAGAGAAGCAATAGCCAGGGCTGGAAAAATATCAATACAGGGCGTACAGCCCAAATTGAGCGCGAGCCTCAGCGTGAAGAACTCGGTCTTCGAGATTGTCGACAGAGGCGCGCATTACATTCTTAAGCCGCAGCATGGCGATTATCCCCAGCTGCCTGAGAATGAGGGTCTTACAATGCATATGGCCGATATTGCGGGTATGGATGTTCCACTCAGGGGTCTTATCTACTCAAGGGACGGTTCACTTACATACTTCGTAAGGCGTTTTGACAGAGCGGGAAAAGCCGGAAAGCTGGCAACGGAAGACTTCGCCCAGCTAAGTGGAAAGGACAGATCGACCAAGTACAGATCCAGCATGGAGAAACTGGCTGAGATTCTTGATGAACACTGCACGTTTCCAGCGGTTGAGAAACTCAAGCTCTTCAAGAGATCCCTCTTCAGTTACCTGAGCGGCAACGAGGATATGCATCTGAAGAATTTCTCACTTATCCGGCGCAGGGGCAAGATCGAACTGGCACCGCTTTACGATCATCTGAATTCATCAATTGCCCTGCAGGCCATGGGAAGATCATTGAATGATATTGAGGAAGTCGCCCTTCCCCTGAGGGGTAAAAAGCACCACCTCACTCGCAGAGACTGGGTAGACTACTACGGGATAGAAAGACTGAAACTCAACGAGAAGGTAATTACTGAGTGCATGAACGCATTCAGCGCTTACGCTCCGAAGTGGTTCGATCTTATCAAGATCAGTTTTCTTTCGCACGAAATGAAGAAACTCTATTCAGATCTCCTGGCTCAACGCTGCGCTATACTGGGCCTTTAGCAAGGTTCCACCACCGAAGGAAGATAGAAAGTAGGTTTAACCGTTGCTTGACATCTACGTAGACGCTGACGCGTGTCCTGTTAAACGGGAGATATTCCGGGTCGCAAAACGATACGGTCTGAAGGTCATTCTCGTATCGAACTCCTGGATGCGTACTCCGGATTCGAGCTGGCTGGAACTGGTTGTTGTTGACAAAGGCGCAGATGTGGTTGATGACTGGATCGTTGAGCACACGGGCAGCGATGACATTGTAATTTCGGGTGACATACCTCTTGCTTCGAGATGTCTGAAGAAGGGATCACTGGTACTGGGGAATACGGGACGCCCTTTCACCGAGGACAACATCGGAGACGTTCTGTCAATAAGGGATCTCCTGCATGATCTGCGGGAACAGGGAATGATGATAGGTGGCCCCAAACCCTTCGTGAAAAAGGATCGTTCAAGATTCCTGCAGGAACTGGATAAAATGGTCGTTAAAATCCGCCGAAGGAACGTCAGATAACTTCGCGATTTCACACCATCTGACACTTGACACGACGCTGCAGTTATCACCGAAAATGATACCATTCTCCAGGCTGCCAGGAATACTTCTGGAGTTGATTAAACCGGAAAATGTTAAGATGCCAGGTCAGGCCCCGGGGATTCTAGAGGTATGTCATATCATCCTGAGTTAAATCCAGATATAAACCGTTCTCATCGATGACGATACCGTAGAACCAGAACTCGTCACCATTTGTATTCTCAAGTCGTAAGGAGTATTTGTAACCGTGACCGGTTGGAATATGAAAAGTGAATTCATCACCAGGGTAAAGCAGCTCCCTGTCGAGGCGATCCGCCTCATTCAATAGATCCTGACTATTAAGCTGTGTGCAATAGATATGCTTGATTACGCCGCAACCGGGATTCAGGTGGATTGTTACAGCAGCATCACCCTTGGAAGTGAAATATGCGTGCGGATTGGCGGCAAATGTATTATCCATTTCGGAAAGCTCAACCTGCCATCTGAATCCGTCCTGTTCAATAAGAACATCCCAGATATAGTATTCGTTCTGTGCGTTATCTACACATCTCAAATCGTAGTACTCACCGGGTTCTACTTCGAATGATATGTCCTCACCGGGAACGTAATCATAATTCGGACCCCACTCATCGTTATTGGATGGGCTGCAGTTTCCAAAACGAAGCTCATTCAACACGCCAGCTCCATTCTCGATGGAAACCGCAGCGTAGATCTGCTCAGGTTCCATATCAGTCTCGACAGTGACAACATCATCAGTTGTGTCGTCCTCTATTGGTTCATCACTGCCGCCGCATGAAAAGAAGATCACAAGAAGGGCCATCAACACCAGGAGCGAATTGATTGTTTTCATTGTTATTCCTGTATCTGTTTTGCATTTCATTCTTCAATTGACATATAACAATAAGCATTATTATGAGAAAATCAATGTGTAAAAAGAAAGAAGGCATCTAATGTACAAGAGTATCCTGGGTGCGATTGTGATAATAGAAGGTCTCATCCTTACTACTTCTGCCGAAGCAGTGATCACCTTTGAACGTACTTACGGCGGCACAGGTTCAGATAGTGGAAATTCTGTTCAGGAGACTCGGGATGGAGGATACATTATCGCGGGAAATACCTTGTCTTTTGGGGCCGGGGGGTTTGATGTCTATCTCATCAAGACCGATGCTCAAGGTAATACTGGAGTTGAAATCGAGTAGCGCTTGCCCCAGCTTCAGCAGACTCTTACTATTGATAGATTTACCAATATATCAGGGTCCTACAATATGGAGAAGCTGCACCTGTTCAAACTCCAGCTCTTGACCAATACACAAGAAAATCGGATGTTCTTGTGACGGAGGTTAGATATGAGCCTTGAAAAAACACTTATTGTGCTGAGAAAGCTGAAGCCTTTACTAAAAGAACGCTTCGGGATCATAAAAATCGGTGTCTTCGGTTCTGTGGCCCGCAACGAAGCCGAAATGGACAGCGATGTTGATATTGTTGTTGAAATGCCTCCGGATCTTTACGCAATGGTCCACGCCAAGGAACAGCTTGAAGAAGCCCTTCAAGCACCCGTGGACCTTGTTAGATACAGAAGCAGAATGAACGCTCTGTTAAAGGAGCATATTAAACGGGAGGCAGTCTACGTCTGATATAAGGCTTCTGGAAGACATAGCGATGCACATATTGGAGAGCATCGAGAAAGTCGAGCGCCGTTTTAGAGGCATTAAGACCCATGATGATTTTCTTAGGGAAGATGAGGGTATCGACAGGCTTGACGGGATAGTGCTAATGCTTATCACTATCGGAGAGAATCTGAAGCGATTTGAGAAATATGGTGGGAAATCATTAATGGATGATCATCCTGAAATCGACTGGAAGGGTGCTATAGGAGTAAGGGACTTTCTGAGTCATCATTACTTTGATCTCGACGCAGAGGTCATCTTCAACATTTGTGCAGATCATGTCTCTGAACTGAAACACGCAATGGTAGATATTCTAACAAGACTTAGATAATAGGTTCATCTATACTGTACTCATAAACGCTCATACCTGCAGAATTTCGGGAACTCTCACCGCAACTAGTACCCTGTCAAGCATTACCTGTCGCATTCTTCTTGTTCTTCTGAGCCCCTGCTGCGTTACTGGTTCAATTACATAGCGATGCTATGCTCAATCACCAGTGCCTTGCAGGAACTCAGAATAGCGGCTCATTTTAGCGACACCTGCTCGAAGAGGAAGTCATTAGACCTTGCAGTCTTCCTTGAAGAAGAACTCTTCAGATCGGTTCCCCACCGGCACTGGGTATGGAGTGTTCCAAGGATCCCCTTGAGTGGATAGCTCGCATAACATCCCGCATCCCAAAGAAGGGAGCGAAGCAGGTTATCTATTACGGGTCCTACAGCCAGGCATGGCGTGGTCGTGAACGCCGCCAGGGTATAACAACAACAACACTTCAAATGTCCGGGAAATCCGAGAAGAGTCAGTCTTGTTCCTCTCGCCGAAGAAGACAGCTGTGGGCTGCTCTTCTCAAGAAGGTATGGGATGTTGATACTCTCAAATGTCCTGAATGCGGC
>JAIORS010000192.1 GCA_021108005.1 Candidatus Aegiribacteria sp. | reverse complement strand
ACCGATAAACAGTATTACTATTCTTACTGCATTGTTCATAACAACATCCCTTCAATTTACAATAAAACAATTCATTATAGTATTTGTGGATACTAAGAAACTGTCAATGACAAACTGAAACCCGAGAAAGAAGGAGAATCGGGTCTGCATACGAACATGACCTGTTCTGATTCCAGCCATTGCATTACTGCGTATTATATTAAGCAGGTTAATGTGCTCGGGGCGGGACCGGAAGCCCTGCATCATGAAAGGATCGATCCATCATAAAACATATGCTTGAAGTACTTGCGCTGACAGTACTGGTACTGTTTCTTCCTTTTTCGATTGGTGTTGCTGAGGGTGTTGAAGGGGTGGAAGAGGTCACCCGCCCGGAGGCGTGGACAGAGATGAGCCATGACAGAACCGCCAGACCGGATTATGACCTGGTCTTTCCACAGAATTCGGTAAACAGGCTGGACATCGTTTTCGATCCGGGGGAATGGCAGATCATGATGGATGACATGGCTGAAATTTGTGGCGAGTTCGGCAAGATGACGTATTCGTCTGAGGGAGACAGATCACCTCCACCTCGTCCGTCAGATGGCCCCCCTCATAGTTTCGGTAATGTACCTTTACCTCCACCAGAGATGTCTTTCCCGGTAGGGGCCGGTCCGGGAGGCGCCGGCGGCCACAGATTGAGTATCGGAGGGGACCGCAACCCTGTCTGGGTGCAGGCCACCATCCTATTCAACGGCATGGAATGGACACATGTGGGTGTCCGATTCAAGGGTAATTCGTCTCTGGCCATTACATGGGGAGATGGTGTCATGAAGCTTCCCATCAAGCTGGACTTTGATGAGTTTGAGGGCGAATATCCTGAGGTGCGGGATCAGAGGTTCTTCGGTTTCCGGCAACTGACTCTTTCCAGTAACTTCATGGATTCCTCTCTGCTAAGGGAGAAAGTGACCGCTGATATTTTCAGGGCAGCCGGTGTCCCTGCGCCTCACACTGCCTTTTACAGGCTCTACGTCGATAACGGCAGCGGTCCGGTGTATTTTGGACTCTACACCATGGTAGAGGTGGTTGACGACACTGTCATAGAGGAGCAGTTCACCGATGACGGTGGTAATGTTTACAAACCTGAGGGGCGGGGAGCAACCTTCGCGGAGGGGGCTTTCGCAGAAGTAGAATTTGACAAGGAGACCAACAGAGCGGAGGGGGACTGGAACGACATACTCCGTCTGTTCGATGCAATCCACTCTGAATTGCGGACTATCGACGCACCTGCCTGGCGGCGGGAACTGGAGAGTGTATTCGACGTTGACGGATTCCTTCTGTGGCTGGCAGTGAACGTAATTGTTCAGAACTGGGATACTTACGGGAGGTCACCACACAACTATTACCTTTATAACGACCCTGCTACAGGTCTGCTTACATGGATACCATGGGACAACAACATGGCTCTCCGATCGGACAAAGGCCTGATGCCGGTGCTGACACTTGATCTGGAGGATGTTGACCGGAACTGGCCTCTGATACGGTACTTCATGGACGACCCGGTCTACAGGGAAAAGTACATGGAGAATCTGGAGCATGTGCTGGAGACCGTATTCGATCCTGAAGATATGAAGGTCAGGTACCTGTATTTCCACGATATGATTAGCCAGTTTGTTACAGGGGAGAACGGTGAGTTGTCCGGTTATTCGCTGCTTGAGTGTACCGATGAATTCGATGAGGCCCTGGAGGAACTTGTGGATCATGTAAGACGGAGAAACCTCGAAGTAGATGCATTCCTCCGGCTTTAGTTACCGATTGTGCTATACAGGCTCGACAGGTGCGTAAACCTCTGTAAGAACCAGCATGTCTGGTGGCGGCATAAAGACCACCCGGAATCTCACCGATGCTGACATAGCTGTTTTCCGGAAGTTCGATATTCTCCCTGATTCTGGATTTTTTGCTCTTGCGCAGGCTATCCATAACTACCTCTCTACTGTTACAAAAATATACCCTCTTTTTGTAACATATGTTCAGTGTCATAGAAGATTTACATTAATGAATTCAAACTTGCTGCTGCGTCATCAGCGCGAAAGGAATATCTTCATCGCCTGTTATAGCCACACCCGGTTCCTCTCCATTGTAGCGGACCCAGTCGGAACCGGGTATTGATGGGGCGATTATTCCTGATACTCCCGCATCCGTTAACCTGAAAAAGATCGTTACCAGACGAATCTCATACCCAGGCAGGTCTCTCCTTTGAGAGGTTTGATCGGTTGAGTGTCATGAAGGTAATGTCTGAGAAACAGCGCGAGGTCACACCTGCCGAAACGGTGGTTCGCGTATACCTCACCCAGATGCCTGCTGCTTCCGCTACCGTCAACATGAAAGTAGAAATCTGAGTGCCAGAGGGTGCCGTATACTATACGTCTTGCTGATAGCAGGGGAAAATTCAGTTCTCCATGAAGAGACCAGTTCAGGATGTGCCCGATCTGGAAAGATCCGCCTCTGGGGCGGTAGAAACCAATGTTAACTTTGTAGTGAGGGATATATCCGGCTGGAAGGAAGATCGTATTATCTTCCATTCGAATATCTACTTTATTCTCTATGGAAAGCTTCAGACCGCTGATGCGCAGGCTGCTGGAATCGGCAGAATCAGTATCGTTAAAACGATCGTGGTCAGCAAGGATAGAGAACAGAATGTTTTTGTAATCCACTCCTATAGTGCCGCGAATGTTCCAGTGTCCTCCACTGACTCTGAAAGCTGTACCGCTATCACTTCTTCCGGTGCCCAGGTAGGTTTCAATTGTAAGACCTGTCCCGAAATGGAAAGGTCCGTATTGAATCAATGTCAGATCGTCATCCACCCGCGAATATAAAAACCTGTCCTCATCCGGCTGAAAGAAGAATCTCGAATCTACATTGCCGCTGTTGCTCAGAGGATATGACAGACCCCAACCGGCTGTCAGGGAGAGGATCAGAAGGATCATAGCTCAGTTACACTCGCTTTCTATCAGCCGAATGGCAGAAAAGGTTGAAGGAAAGCTCGTACAGGAGAGCCATCTCCGGATTCTATCTTCAGGGGAAGACAGATAAGCAGATAATTCCCCGGACGAACATCTTCAAGTAGAAGATTTTCAAGTATGGGTACGGATGCGTTCAGTAGTATCTCATGAACCAGCGCCGAATCGGGAGCATCCACGGAAAGTGTATCGATACCAACCGTTTTTATTCCCCCGCTTACAGCCAGCTCTGCGGCGGGTGTGGTAAGGTACGAGTATTCCATCGTATTCCCGGGTTTTCGTGGCTCATTGATTGTTTTCAGAAGAAGTGCTTTGCCCTCCAGGGAAAGCTTTTCGATCAGGTCTTTACGGATGCGGCGCTTTCCTTCGCAGTCAACGACCACTGCGGGAAGAATAAGACGGGAAAGAGGAATATCGTTAACGAAAGCGCTGCGGGAGGCAAGGTGTGCCGGCGCATCTATATGAGTTCCGCAATGGCTGCTCATGGTGAGTTTTGATGTTCGGAAACCATGAACCACAGAAGATTCCTTCAGGAAACGGACGTCTCCGGGCCACGCGGGAGTATTCTCTGAAACAGGCATAGTAATATCGATCCAATCCTCTGGAGATATTCTGTATTCCATGAGTCAGCCTTTCAATTGAATTCCGGAAGGGCATTGATCGCTCAAGGGGCATTCATTGCAGAGCGGCTTCACCGGTCTGCATATATTCTGGCCGAATCTGACCATGATGTGGTTTATTCCCGTCCATTCTTCCTTCGGGAAAAGCTTCTGAAGAGCGAACTCGGTCTCCTCCGGAGTTTTTGTATCAACCAGCGCCAGTCTGTTTGAAATTCTGTGGACGTGGACATCAACGCAAATTGAAGGCTTGCCGAAGACCATGCCCATCACAAAATTCGCTGTTTTCCTTCCAACTCCGGGAAGGCTAAGCAGACCTTCCATTGTGTCGGGAACCTTGCTTTTGTAATCTCTTTGGAGAATCAGAGCTATTCTTTTCAGCTGTCCGGCTTTCTGCCTGTAAAATCCAGCCGGTCGAAGCAGCTGCTCAAGCTCCTCCTTTTTAATAACGATCATGGAGTCGATGTCAGGAGCTTTCTTCAGAACCTGACTGGAAACCTTTCTGGTGACGGCATCCCTTGTCCTGAGGCTGATAATGGTTGAAACAAGGACGGGAAAGGCTCTGCGTGATTCCACCATCGGGGCAGGGATTTCACTGGAAGTCAAAGAAATTTCCATCATGGTTAGAGTTTTAGATGGATTAAATCCAGACACTATTCCGTCCTGATGAAATCCAGCCCTGAATTACCTTTGGCATTCAGTTTCAGGGCGAGTTTACCTCTAAGGAGGGATATAAGGTCATTCCCGAGAGCTTCCTTGCGCCAGCCGGAGAGTTCTCTGAGAGAATAAAGCTCCTCATCTGTATTCGGTGGATTCTTCGCGAGGGCATTAATCAGGTCTTTTGAAAGAAGAAGCTCGGGAGAAATATTCAATCTGCATGATTCCTGTTTCAGGAATATGCGAAGTATATCCATTCGTGCTGAAACCCCTGGTTGCGAATGGTGTCTGGGAATTTTTGGAATCTCGCTGTCGGGAATCCTATCCGCATTCGAAATGACGTTAGTGATTTCATCACCCCATTTTGAAATGAAACCGCTTGAGATTCCCCTCAATCTGGAAAGGCTCCTTTTGTTTTCCGGGGCCAAAGTGGCGATGGCTCCCAGGACATAATCTTTGACGACGAAATTCCTGGGTTTGTTTACCTGTTTCGCCGCGTCTTCCCTCCATTTGATAAGAGCCCAGAGGATATGCAGCCTGTTGCCTCTTGTCTTCGACTTTGTTTTGATCTTACGGAAGAGCTTGTTTACTGAGTTGTTGTATGTTGACGGGTCTGTGAGTGTTTCCGCTTCCTCGCTGTACCAGCTATATCTGCCCATTGCTTTAAGCTGTTTTACCTGATTTCTATATATATCAAGCAGGTATCTGACATCATCCAGAGCGTATTCTATTTGATCGTTAGCCAGAGGCCTCAGTGACCAGTCACTGAGAGTATGACCTTTTTTTGGGTAAATGTCACATTCAGCTTTAACAAGCTTGAACAGGGCTATCTGCCTGGGGTGTCCCAGGAATGCCGCGGCAAGTTGAGTGTCGAATACGGAGGAGAATTCAATGTTAAGATGATGCATGAGAACATCTATATCATTTCTGGCTGAATGTATGACCTTAATCGGTGTTTCAGACTCAAATAGTCTGCCAAGGGGAGAAAGATCCTTAATTTCAAGAGGATCAATAGCTACGGGACCGTCCCGGCCAGCTATCTGAACAAGAAACAGATCTGGCCAGTATCTTCTTTCACCATGAAATTCGGTATCAACGGCAATAGCCTCTTCTTCTCCGAGTTTATCCGTTAATTTCGTCAGGTCTTCCTGTGTGCTTATCATCGATGTTCTGTACAAATCTCTCCCAATTCAAATTCTATCAGAGTGAAGTGGAATCAGATAATTCCGCTGAGCCTGTACTTCCAATAATGTCAATTTTCCCGTGAAAAGGGCAGTATACACCCTCAGGGGTTATTTCGTAATAGGAATAACCGTCGTCGGGACAGTGAAATCCACCCCTCTGGCTGAACGCGCCATTACTCCTCTCGTACATTTCCCCGAAACTGGATGGATACTCGTAACCGGCGGAAACATATTCACATACTACTTCAGCCAGGCTGTCTCTTCGGGCGCTGCAGGCAGAACCTTCGATATCAAGTCCAGTCCCAAGATGCCCATCGGAGCAGAACAGCTTTCCATTTTCAACGTAATAAGGGGAACCGCTCACCGGGCATAGATAATCCTCCAGGTCTTTTCCTTCGGCAATCGCGGTAATAACTGTTCCCTTCGCATACGAGGAGCAGAGGATGATAGCGTTGCCAAGAAGATTATCAAGAGAGGAGTCTCCCGATATTTTCCAGTTTCCATTGGATACTTCGCGGAGCCATAGAGTTCTTGAACCACCTTCTGCAAGTGAAACGGAAAGGGTAAACCCGCGATACTCATTTCTGCCTGCTCTAATGGTACAAGAGGCGGGTGTATCCTGAAGATGACCGAGAATACCGGGTGTCAGAAAACCCGCCAGGCTGTCCGAAAGAAAGGAGTACGCTTCCTCCTTTTCACCTGCAGCCAGGTGTTCCATATAATATTTCCCGGTATCGATCAGCTTTTTTCCAGTACTGTATTGCCGGGCCAAAAAGGCAGTAAGAACCAGTAGAAGAACAGCAACGAGAGAAAGGACTTTTTTCATTGTCTGCTTCCACCGGAAGAACCCGTTGATCCGGTGGAGAACAGGTCAGTAAAATCAAGACCCGTTCCGCTTATCATAAGCCCCCATTCTTTTGATGTGTTTTTCCCTCCGAGCCTGTAGAATACCTCTGCCGTAAGGTCAAGGCCTTCGTTGTTAATAGAAAAACCTGCTCTGAGATCCTGTTGGCTGAACGAGCTTCCGTTCTGGTCAGTCCAGATTTCATTAATCCAGGCCTCGGTTTCACCTCTTGTGGCTATCTCTCCGCCAAGCCTCAGACTGAGTTCAGGGTTGACCGGGAGAACAAAGAAACCATTCAGCCTCAGCTCGACAGGAGGCTTGGTTTCCGCAGAATCCTTTCTGCTTTCGAAGAGCCCATCCCATGCTGACAGGTAATATCTCAGCCCTGCTGTTGCTTCGATATTTATACCTGAACTATTCGAAATGGGACTAACCACTGTCATGGCGCCATCGAAGGCGAAATGCCTGTCACTTTCTGTATAATCTCCCGATTCAAGGAATCCCTTGAGAGGAATTCTGATAGCACCCCTGGCAAAAAGCCTTGGTTCTCTTGTAAGCCATCCATCGAGGGAAATCCACGGATCCGCAATTCCGATACCGGTGGCATCTCCAGGCCCCTGAAGCTGCATATAACCGGGGATGACCAGTGATATTGTATGACTGTTAGTTAATCCGTATCTGCCGAGAAACTGGAATCTGATTATTCCGATACTTGTACTGTATTCATACTCATCGCTGTTGCCAAGAGAATCAGTCTGCCAGTATTTGCTTGCTCCAAAATACCCGAATGCAACATCTCCATCGGCTTTCATCGCATGAAGTGCCTCTGTAAGGTTGTTGTAGTATAGAGGGTCGTATGCCAGCACAACACTGCCGGTGAGAAGAATGGTAAGCACCAGAATAGAATACTTATACATACAAAAGTTCCTTTCTCTGACTATTCTCCGCTTTCAAAACGAAGACAATACTAATTAACAGTTGACAAATACGGCCTATGCTTTTCTAATAGTATAATTGTTCTAACGCAAGTCATAATCAATATTGTACAAAACAAGAGGAGGTTACAATGAGAAACAGAGGTTTATTGATCCTAACGCTTTTATTAGTGACCGGATCAGCTTTCTCTCTACCCTCGATCATGGGTTTCAGAGGAGTAAGCAGAGTTGTTGATGCCAGGACCATCGGATCGAATCAGATGGCATTCAGCATTACCGCGAGGTATTGGAGCAGTTCGGACAAGTACGATGATCTTCATTACCGCCCGGCTGGAAGTACATCTGATACCATTTTAAGCGTGGAGGACTCCGAGCGTCTATCCCAGGGGTACTTTATTCTAGATTACGGTATTACAAGTTTCATGGAAATAGCCGCAAGAATCAGCTATGTAGCCACGTACTACGAGTTTGACCTTACACCACCAAGAAATGAGTCCATAGGCCAGTGGGACGGCGTCCACGGCATGGGAGACGTCATGCTTGGATACAAAGTTGGTTTTACCCCCACTCCATCCAGCGAAGTCCTCTGGCTCGGATTGGACAACTGGTTCTCATTCGCTCCATCGAGCAACCAGACCGTCGAGTGTGAAGAATACGACGGCAGATTCGACCAGGGAACCCCCATGTACACCATGCGCCAGCCCAGCCTGTCAACGGGGCATACGAGCTTGGGATTTGATGGGTTGATATCGGCCGATATGGCCAGTTTATGGCCGGGAACGCCAATTCGAATGCATGTCAATGTCGGGTACTCCAAGTACAAGCAGACTGTAACCTTGAATGATTACAGACTTCAGTTCGACAGTACCGGAAACAGAACAGAGGCGGATCCGGTTCTGGTAAGTTCGATTGTTGATGATAACGCTCTTGATTTTGGCATCGCTTTGGAATTTCCCACCGAATTCGCTGTTCTCTATACTGAATACTCCATGAAAAAGTATCTCGACAGAGACAACTACAATACAGTCGCGTACTTTACCCCCGGGATCCGCGTTTATTCCGGTGGCGGAGTTATTATGGACTTCTGTTTTAATATGGGTCTTACGACTTTCAGTCCGGAGTTCTTTGATTACGGACATGGCCTTTATCAGGATGGAAGCGTAGACATTGAGGACAGGAACCAGAGAGCTCCCCTCCCCGATGGAGGAACACAGGACTGGGGTGTTTCAGGAAGTATCGCTTTCTCAAGCGATCTGCTTGACAGAGGACCGGCTGTCACGACCGGAACAGTGTCCGGTATGATAACGGAGGAAGAAGAGGGAGAAGCCGTTGAGGCTACCGTATCCTTCCCTGGATCTGCTGTTGCTGATGTGGCTTCAGATCCCGAAACTGGATTCTACTCCGCCACACTTCCGGCTGGAAGTATTCCTGTAACGGTATCAGCTGCCGGTTACAAAGCAGCGTCGGCAACCGTAGTACTTGAAGCGGGTCAGGATGTAGTTGTTGACTTCAGTCTTGAACTGCAGGCTGGCCTTGGTCAGATTGCGGGAACCGTGACTGAATTCGAGAACGGTGACCCGCTGATGGCAACCATTTCGGTAATGCTTGACGATACTACCATATCATTCGAATCTACTGAAGATGGTATTTTCCAGTTTGATATTCCTGAAGGAACCTGGACAGTTAAAGCGGAAGCTGATGATTACAAAGCATCTTCTGACATAGTTGTAATAGAAGCTGATCAGACTGCGATAGTTGATTTCATCCTTAAGCCAGAACTGCAGACCGGACAGGTTATCTCATTTGATAACATCTACTTCGACAGTGGAAGCGCAAACATCAAACCCGAATCCTACTATATTCTTAACAACATGGTTGAGATTCTGAACGCTAACACGAACGCAGTTGTTCAGATAGCCGGACACACGGATTCGGACGGAAGCTCAAGTTACAACCAGACCCTCAGCGAACAGAGGGCGACATCAGTGTTCAATTACCTTGTGCAGCGGGGCGTGCCTGCGACCATGCTGACCACAATGGGATTTGGAGAGAACCAGCCTGTTGTTCCCAATACTTCCGCATCGAACAAAGCGATGAACAGAAGAATTGAGTTCACGGTTCTTTCTACCAGATAGCATCGTTACGGCAGGGGGCGGTTAATCCGCCCCCTGCCTTCTTCCAGGGCGGACGGTTCTAAAGGGGTCAGTTGGGAAGAGACAGATAATGCGAAAAGCTTCAGCATTGCGCATTCTTTCAATTATTCTTTTTCTATCTTCCACCCCTTTAATGTCCTTTCCATCTATATTCGGAATCAGAGGGTTCTACAGAACCGTTTCTGCTTATACACCCTCGGCTGGAAGCTATTCGTTCTTTATGTCGGCCCTTTATCAGCAAGCTCTTGTAAAGGATTCTCTGCGTTTCATAGATGAACCCGCAGGGGTGGACACGATGATATGCGTTGAGGATAGAGAGCACTATCTTGATGGAATGGCCGAATTTGGACTGGCTATAACGGATGATATTGAACTGGCTCTGACAATGAGCTACCTTGTAAACGCGTACCAGTACGATCAGGTTTTTATTCGCAGGGATTATGTAGGGATTATGGATATCATCTGGGGGCCGGGTGACGTAAGAGCGTCGGTGAAGTACGGAAGGGAGGTCAACCAGTGGATAACCGCGGGAGGTCTTCTATGGCTTGGTTTCCCATTGAGTTCAGCAAGCCCCGATACGGTTGGAGACGCGGACGGCTACTGGAATACAGGTGACCTCCGTATTCAGGTGCGAAGGCCTTTTCTATCCACCGGGAAGGGTTCATGGGGATTTCTTGCTCTGGCCTCATCGGAATACGGCATGTTCGAGGGAAATATCAACCTGGGTTATTCGCGCTACAGGCAGGAATACGCGGATTCAATTCTTGGAGTTGTGAATCAGAGTGACGGAGCCGTGGATTTTGGTATTGGGTTGGGGTTGAATTCCCCTCTGGCTACACTGTTCGTAGAGTATTCCATTAAAAGTTTTACTTCCAGAAAAGGCTATACCGGTTACTCTGCTCCCTCAAGATTCTCAGGAGGAATCAGGATATTTGATGAATCCGGAGCGTACCTTGATGTAGTTGGTGAACTCGGGCTTACCGATTATGACAGGGAAGAGAGCGATCCCCACAGTACAGGGAATCTCCCCGTACCTGAAGGGATTCCCGGTGACTGGGGAGTGATGATGGCTCTGGGATTCGATACCCATTTCAGCAGATTTACAGGAGACAACGATACCGGTATAGGATCTGTAGTTGGAACGGTAGTTGACTCGGAGACCGGTCATTCATTGTCAGGTCTTGTTTCCTTTCCGGGCAACCCGATATCCCCCACGATATCGGATTCAATAACCGGGTTTTTCAGCGCACCGGTAACCACAGGAACTTTAGTGGTAAGGGTGGAGGCAGATGGATACGTTCCGTCATCGGCCACTCTGATAGTATCCGAAGGTCAGACCGTGGCCAGAGATTTTCAACTTTCATCCTCTTCTTCAGAGGGAAGCGTCATAGGTACTGTATCGGACAGCAATACAGGGCTTCCGGTAGCAGCAGAGGTCCTGGTTGAGGGTATCAATATTTCAACTGTTTCCTCAGCTTCCGGCACATTCAGCCTGAGCCTTCCCGGGGGAGCATGGGCTCTCCGAACATCTGCTGACGGTTTTCTCGATGGAATAAGAACGGTTTCAGTGACGGCAGGGCAGACAACAACTGTGGATTTCTCCCTGAATCCTGGTCTTGAAAGTGGTGAAATACTGAGTTTTTCCAATATCTACTTCGAAAGCGGCAGCTCCAGCATCCAGACTTCTTCCTATTCTGTGCTTGATGAAATGGTGGAGCTTCTTTCGTACGATTCAGAAGTCTGCGTTCAGATAGTTGGATACACAGATTCGGACGGCAGTTCATCCTTCAACCAGGGCCTGAGCCAAAGAAGGGCTCAGAGCGTGATGAATTACCTTATCCGGAGCGGAATAGCAGATTACAGGCTATCTACAATGGGAATGGGAGAATCTCAACCGGTAGCTTCCAACTCAACCCGGCAGGGCAAGGCGCAGAACCGCAGGATAGAGTTCAGAATTCTTTAGGTCATTATGAATTGACAAAACATTTTCCCGCTGATAGTATAAAAGCGAAAAGTTATAAAAACACTGCTCAATCGGGAGGGGAATCATGTTAAGTAGAAATCCGGTCCAGAACTTCATTAGAAATTTCATACGATTGCTCATTCTTTTGCCGCTCTGGCTTCTGCTGGTGTGGCCGGATCTTGCAGGATGGAAGACCCAGCTGGATTCAATGTTCATCTGGATGGCCGTAAAGACGATTGCTTTGCTGTGGATCTCCAACGTTTTCGCGAAAATGTTTTTCATTATTCCCGAATGGCAGAGAATAGTGCTTTTGAGATTGGGGAAATCAGTCGGAGCAAGGGGGCCTGGTCTTATCGTGGTGCCTCCCTTTATTTATTCCTGTGCCAGGACGATAGATGTTCGAATAACCACCTATGAGGTCAAAGCGACGAAGACGCTGACAAAGGACAATATTCCCATCGATGTTACAGCGGCAGTTGAACTTGAAGTAGAGGATCCGGAGAAAGCCGCAATCGCAGTTCAGAACTACTGGAAGACCACTGAATGGGCATCCATGGAAGCCCTGAAGAGTACAATCGGCGGGAACGACCTCCGGCCACTTCTCAGCGAAACCGAGCGTATCGCATCCGATCTGAAAAAGATCATCGACACAGCGGCCGTTGATTACGGTGTGAATGTCAGAGCAGTTCGTATTACCGATGTGGGAACACCAAGTTCATTGATCGAGGAACTTGCGGTTATTGCCCGTGCGGAGCGGTCAGCCGCAGCGAAGAAGATACAGGCTGAGGCGGAGCAAGTTGTAGCCGTATCTCTGGAAAAGGCTTCAAGGTTGCTGGCTAATCAGCCCAATGCCATGGAATTAAGGCAGATACAGGCTCTGCTTGATATCTCAAAGGAAGAAAGCGCCATGGTAATCGTATATCCCATGAACAGCCAGATGGGGCAGCAGATTGCGTCTGCCACCGCGGGCAACCAGGCGAGAGAATTGAAAACGAAACCGACTGTGTATTCGACGGAAGAATAGAAAAAAAGCCAGCCTACTCCTCTACGGATGGTTTGATGCCGGTCCTTTTCCATTCAAGGAATTGATGCAGTATCACGCTGTGATCAAAGGCGATATCATCAGGAAGGTCAAAAGGTGAGAATACCGCCGCCTTTGCGGCGTCATCCCCGCCGACCGGCTCTCCGTCCGCTCTGCAGTAATAAACCACACTCACGGTATCTCCCCTGGGGTCCCGCCAGGGTTTTGAATAGACATGGAAGATGCTTATAACCTCGATATTGAGAGAGGTCTCCTCAAGGGCCTCCCTCCGAACCGCATGCGCCAGGCTTTCCCCCGGATCGACAAAACCTCCGGGGATAGCCCACCCCATAGGAGGGTACTTTCTTTCAACAAGGACTATATTCCTGTCTGGAAATTCTATTATAGCGTCAACGGTCAAAAGCGGTGTTACTGGTCTCATGGCATCTCCGATTGTTACGTTTGGAACAAATAGTTTATGCAACGTATATATACGAACCGGATCGAATGAGAACACCTTTTGAAAGGACAAAAATGAAGAAGTACATGATAATACTGATAATTGCGGGATTAATAACCGGAGCGTGCGGTGATTCCGATAGCACACCTCCGCAAAACGGTAACGGCCAGCAGCAGGATGCGTCAGGAGAACTCATTTGGTTTGTTGACGATTTCGATGCAGCCAGTGCCGAAGCGGAATCATCGGGCAGACCTCTTCTTATCGACATGTACGCAGACTGGTGCGGTCCCTGTGTAACCCTCGGTGAACAGTATTTCACCAGTGATGAAATGTATCCTATCCTTTCCAATTTCGTTCTTCTCAGGCTGGATGTGGACAATCCTGATGTAGCCCCGTATGCGCAGCAATACAATGTTTCAGCAATACCGTGTGTTGTGATAGCAAAGGCAGATGGATCGGAGATAGACCGGATAGTAGGCACCACTTCTACAATAGCTGAATATATCAGAGCCCTGGAAGACGTTTACCGGCAAATCTAATTCGCGTTTTTATCTGAACTCGATCCTGTCAAGATAAATACCATGTTTTTCTCCGTATTCATCACCGACAGAGAGAGGAGATAAACGAATAGTATCAGTTGTATCAGCGATAAAGGAAAATTGAACAAGGATTTCTTCAAGGTTCTCCGGAGAATGCTCAAGCTCTTTACTTTTTTCAGAACCGATCCATTCAGGTATTTCCATTATTCCGGACGATGCGTATATAGAATCACGGAAATTACCATATGAAAGTTCTATTCCCGGCATCGGACCCGACTGCAGTGACCTCAAAGCAATAAATACTCTTATTGTGTCATCATGGTTATCTGGTATTGGCAGAACAACCGCATCTTCCGGATTCGACATAAGCAGCATCTTCTCCCTGGAGAAAAGCCAGAGTAGTCTGTCCTCTATATTGATACTTTCCGGGTAAATCGAACAATATGTTCGAAACTCCGACGGAATATCCTCTGCTTCCCATGCAATTCTGTTCTGACCGGAGACAAACGCCACAAGAAGTAATGGAATCCCGAGAATAATTGCTGAATGCCTGGTTCTTTTAATCAGTAGCCATACTGATAATCCTGTAAGAGCAAGCCATCCGGCGAAGATGGACAGATTGAATCTGACTGCATTGGGAATCCATTCGGAAACATTACTGTACTGTCCGCCCAGCAAGCTGACAAGAGCATCGGTCCCATCAGCACGGTTAAATCTAAGTACTGGATACACGAAGTATATCGCTGATATTCCAAGGGACATCCAAATAAGGAAATCTACCCTCCTGTCCTTGAGCATGCACCCCAGAGAAGCAAGCAATACCGGCATTAGCGGAAGCAGCATCCTTCCAGAGGGAGCAGGCATTCCAGCCCATGCGTTTGTTGACCAGAAAACGAGAGTGAACAAGTAAAGAATCGCCGGCAGACCAAGCCACAGAAACAGATCAGGAAAGTTTTTTCTCAGAAGAGGCAGTCCGGCAAGTCCCGCAATAATCCAGGGCGCTTTCCAGAGAATGCCTGATTCGATATCTACAAAAGATGAACATGCTGCCAGCAGGATTTCCGGAAACCTGTACACGGGTTGAATAATAACCGTTTTAAGGAATGCGATATTTCCGTATCTCACCCAGAATATATGACCATCCAGTACAATCAGATCTGCAAGAAGGCCAAGAATAACAAGACCGGCGATCGCGGCGGGAAACATGATTTTCTTCTTTCCTTCAGTACTGACAATAAGAGCAATAAGCAGTCCGGCGGACAAACCTACAAATCTGATTTTTATCATGACAAGAATGAAGGAAACGCATAGAATCCAGAATGTACGTTGTCGTGATTCTGCCATCCGGACACCAAAGAGGAAAAAGAGTAAAGCAACCCATCCTGGAAACACCATTCCGAGAATTGAACTTCCTGGAATCATCAGAATACCGAGCACGGAAAGGTATTTCCAGTTTTTCAATCCGTTCTTTCTGAAAATCCAGGATAGAATCAGAACCGCAATGAGCGTAAAAAGCAGGTTCATTCCCCTAACACCCGCAACAGAAAAAGGATATCCCGGAATCATCAGTAACGGATAGAATATCTGATGATGCGAAATTCTTTCGGATGGATCACCCGTTTGATGGTGCATATTCCCGAATTCACCCGCTCCGGGTGAGACGAAATCTTCTGTTATCGTTGCATAGTGCGGTTCATCACCTCCGAAAGGTATAAGGACTATGAGTGGAATTAAGGGAACCATTGATCGAAGAAGACCTGCCTTTTTTCTGGATACTGCAAGTAATCCCGGGAATATTCCCAATAGTCCGAAAGAGACAGCCAGAACCTCAATTACATGGCTGACAGCCCACAACATGGAAAGTGCCAGGAATACGGAGAGAAGCAGAGAGGATAATCCTGATGTCCTGCCCTTTCCGAAAACCAAACCGGTGATAAACCACGAGAGAGGAATTATCCTCCCAAGAGAACCAGGTGCCGGGATACCAAGAAGGCGCCAGACAATAAATATTGATATCGCTGCCGCAATATGGAAAAGCGCTCCGGATCTCTCATTAAGAAGTGATTTTATTGTGATTGCGACACCGTCCAGGCTTCCTGAATCCATATTACCGGATGGTTGAATGGCTGCCATTTTCGAGTAAGCTTAACAACAGCGGGAGAAGCGGCTTCTCGTAATATGAAAACATTGCTTCCAGGTAGTATCGGTTGGGTTTGCCCTCCGGTTTCGATTACTCCCAGTGCCGAAGAGTCTCTCACCCCTCCAGCAGATATTTCAATAAACAGATCAGCATTATCCATGTTTTCTGCTTCAAACATTACGACTGGATGGTTTAGATTCACGGAAACGGGGTTCGGCCAGACGATGGTGTCTTCAGAAAGGATCTCATCATTTACCAGTATTCCGTAAGTTGAAGCCATGGGAAGACCGCAAACAAGAAGACCTGTGATAAATCCTCCCGCAAGAGCAAGAAACCTCCGTTTCTCGCATTTGAAAAGCAAAGCGGGAAAACTCACAATGAAAAGGGGAAGTAATCCTGTTATAGAGCCTTCAATTAGAATAAGGGAGAAGGAAATGAAGAATGCGATTCTTGAAAGCAAGAAATCCGAACCGGCAATTCCAAACAAAGCTCCCGTCAAAACCAGGGCTGCTGCTGCGTTCGCGTCTCCTGTTACCAGCGAGATTCCCGCTGCGATGATGGAAACGAAGGTAATCCTGTTTTGTTTTTCTATCATCGAGATGCCTATGAAAAGCAGAGCCCACGATACCGTGAATCCGGAAATCCCTCTCAGAAGAAAAAGGGCTGCTGACGCAAACCCCATCGATAATAATCTTTCAGGACGTATAGCTGACATTGTCTATTTCTACCTTCTGTTTTCTTCTGTCGGGAACAAGGTACAGGTGAGTTGTTCCTTCATCGATAGCCGCTGTGAAACCCGTGTTTTCAGAAACACGTAGAAATCTACGAATAATAACACCGTTCACAGACCAGAGCGCGAGTGAACCTGAAATGTTACAGGGCCGGGCCGTGAATGTAAGAGAACCGATCCTTGAAGGTACCTGTATGCAGCCGAAACCGCAATCATCAATTCTTCCATCAAGCCACCCGGGACGCAGGGTTACATCGTTGTCTGTAGAATGAGCGTGAGCGTTATCAACAGGACGTTTCAGGGGCATACGCATTGGTCTTGGGGCAGTTATGTCCTGCAGAACTGATTCAGGCAGATTTATATGTTTCACTGGAAGCTTTTCTGCTTTATACACCGCTGAAATTCGCCAGAACCAGGGTTTTCGCTTAAGCAGAAGAGACAGTCTTATTTTCCATTCCATTTTTTTCCAGTATGCGGGAAGCTGACACATCTCACCACCAAGATACTTCCTTGCAAGATAGGCAGAAGACTCAAGCTCCCACCTGTCGGCAATTACTCTGCTGCTTGAAAAGCCCATCATATGTTCCGCTTCTATGGACTGCGCGAGAAGAAAAGTGTAACCGCCTCCTCTGAGTCTCATACATAGATCAGTGTCCTCGTAATACATAAATACACTTTCATCAAAACCACCTGCCTTCTGAAGCGCTTCCCTCCTGAAAAGGGATACAGCGGCGGTTACAGCGGGAACTTCAACGGTCCTCTCAGGCGGAAATGGTTTAAAGTGCATAAAATCAAAATCATACCCCCTGCCGTACTCTGTCATGGCAGCTCCAGCGCTGAGAGTTACAAGAGGCCATTGCCATAGTCGTATCAATGGCTGTATGGCTGCCACACCCTCATTCTTCTCCAGAATACCGAGCAGTTTTTCAACTGCGGAGACGGATATTCTGGCATCTGTATTCAGAAGAAGGATATATGGAGTTCTGCATACCTCAAAAGCCCTGTTATTACCGTAACCGAACCCGCCGTTTTCCCGATTGTTCAAAACGGTAACCCGGGGGAGAGTTTTCCTCAGGATTTCACACGTTTCATCTGTTGAAGAGTTATCTGAAATTACGATATCACATAACGGTTCAAGCGCATTCAGTGTTTCTGTCAGTTTGGGCAGCAGCGCTGATGAATTCCATGTAACGATAACAACCGTTATTTTTTTATTCAACCTGTTACCTTCCCGGTAATCGACTTTCCAGAATTCCCTGCATTAAAAAACGATACAACATATAGTTCTTTCCAGTCAATGCAACAATGACTGACAACCGCTATAACCGCTCTGCGGGATACACTTTCGCTTTGAGCAGGATAGGCAGAACCCCCATGTAAGATAATTGTGAAATATCCAGTTCTGCAATTATTACAAAAAGTAGCGGTATCATCTGCATTTCATTTGCTATATTTCAGGTCTGCTTCAACGCGTCTGTAAGTACCATGTTTCCGAATTGCGGATAAATCCAGTTTTCTTATGTTCTGGCAACAGTGCTTCATCGGGTTTCAGTCAGGAAAGGCGTTATGAGAATATCGGTTCTGGCAACGGATTCGGTTCCCAATATTGGAGGCATTGCTGATTATCTTAACGGCCTCATGTCCAGCACAGTCAATGAAATACAATGGAATCTCAAAACAACGGCACCTGGTTCACCGGAAGAAGATCACCTCCTTCCATATCCGGTTCATCACTTCTCTGTAAGCACCCGTAGACTTGGAGATCACTTCGGTGATGGATTTGCGCCTGTACGGAAACTTAACACCCTCAGATGGTTGAGATACAGGCGAAAAGAGGATTTCAATCTGGTGAAGAAGACTGTTGAGGAGGATAACCCTGATGCAATACTCTTTCCCCGCTGGACCGAGTCTTCCCACCCGTGGTTTCAGGCTTGCGTTGATATGGGAATTCAGTACATCATCATCGCTTTCGGCCTGGAAATAGTCATGCCGGTCTCAAGCAAAATGGAAACTGCAAGGAAAAGTGATTTTGCCAAAGCGGCATTAGTGTATGCAGACAGCCACTTTGTAGCTGATCTGGTCCGTATCCTTGCAGGGGAAGATACTCCGGTACTGGTGCTGAATCCGGGGGTAACTCCCGAAAAGATGGAGACCATCCCGGAGGAACTGGCCGCCAGTACAATTCAAGGAATCGGTCTGGAGGACAGATTCATCCTTGCTATGGGTCGACTGGTTCACAGAAAAGGGTTTGATCTTGCTGTAGAGGCTTTTGACAGGATAGCGGAGGACTGGCCGGAAGTTGATCTTGTCGTAGCGGGTGATGGTGATGACCGCAGAGAAGTCGAGGTTACGGTGGAGAATTCACGGAATAAAGACCGAATAAGAATGCTTGGACGAATCTCAGAACGGGAAAAACATGCTCTGTTTCAGAAGTGCGAGTTCTATGTAATGCCAAACAGACCGGTTGAAGAAGACATTGAGGGATTCGGCATCGTGTTCCTGGAAGCGAATTATTATGGGAAAGCGGTGATCGGGGGGAACAATGGGGGTGTGTGTGACGCGATTGAGCATGAAGAAACCGGTTTGCTGGTAGATATCCCTGATACGGTTGCCCTGGCTGAAGCAATGGAGCGGTTGCTGAAAGACAGGGATTTAGCTTCGGCATACGGTAGAACAGGAAGAGAACGTGTGCTGAATGATTTTCAGTGGAGTCATCTTTCGCAGATATTCCTGCGGGGTATCGACAAATATCTTCGTGGCTGATCCATTGGATGTTATATCAGCACTCCATGCAAACTGAAAGGTTACTGACGGGAATGAATGCCAGGCCTGATAGGATCAGTATCGGCTTATGGAGCAACCCGTGAAAGTCAGTGTCGTAACACCTGTTTACAACGCGGCTGAATTCGTCCGCAGGGCCGTGGAATCGGCACTTGCGCAGGAACAGACCGCGCAGGTTGTCCTGGTTGAGGACGGCTCAACCGATGAAAGTCTTGCTATCTGCAGTCAACTTGCGAGTGAATACCCACTGGTGGAACTGTTCAGACACAGGGATGGCTGCAATCACGGAGCAGGCTCTTCACGGAACCTGGGCATCCAGATGTCCGGAGCCCCATTCGTGGCTTTTCTGGATGCCGACGATTACTTCCTTCCCGGACGTTTCAGCACAGCTCAGGAGCTGCTTGAGTCAGATACGGGAATTGACGGGGTCTATGAGGCCATAGGAGTTCATTGTCAGGATGATGACTCCCGCAGGAAGTGGTCTGAAAAGGGGGATGGGGAACTCACCACGATGTTCCAGAGAATACCTCCCGAAAACCTGTTCGATGCGCTGATAGAGTATAACATGGGCAATTTCACTTTGGATGGTCTTGTTGTTAGAAAGTCGTCCTTCTGGAAGGAAGACCCGTTCATAAATGGATTAAGGCTGCACCAGGATACCGCCATGATCATTCAGCTGGCCCATTACGCAAAACTGGTGCCTGGTCGACTTACAGAGCCGGTTGCCGTGAGAGAGGTACATGCCGGTAACAGATCTCTATCAACATATAGAATCAACCGTACCAGGATGTGTTTGTGGGATATACTGTTCAGGTGGTCCAGGAGAGAAAACCTTCCAAAAAAGCGGATAGCGAATATTTTCCGAAACGCCCTCTACTTCAGGTTTCTTGCGAGTACGGGCAGGTGTTCAAACTACCGTCCAGATCCGGTTCTGTTGCCGGGCCTCCTGGGTCGAGTTGTATGCCACCCGCAGCTTTTCATTCTGGCGCTCAAAGAGCACCGCAGGCGTCGAGGAATATCATGCAGGACCGACAGCCATCAGATATGAACACGTCACGGGATAATCAGGATAACGCCACCGAGTCGATGATCACGGGCAGGAAAAACCGCAGTTCTCGTTACCTCCCCGTAATCGTACCCGGGAATGAATCCCGCCCCCTGATGATATGAATCACTTCAAGTATCTGCGTGATAATCGGATCAATATGATCAAGATTGGGCTTCCAGCCCTGGTCAGCCGAGGGACCCTGGCTATCTGGGGTGTAGTGACCATCTTCATAATCAGGTCACTCCCCCCGGAGGCATACGCGATATATGCAGTTGCAAAGAGCCTGGAGATGTTCGGAGTCCTCCTGGGGGGAGGATTCATTCAGCAGGCAATACTGAAACTTGCTTCAGAGGGCGATGGACTCAGGGAAAAACAGTTGGCCAATTCCGGTATTCTGATGGCCCTGTGTTTCGCGATCCTATCGGCTTTCCTTCTCATTGCGGGCGGCGGGATTATTGGCTCATTCTATGAACCCCTTGATCTATCGGGTATTCCCGTGCTTCTTGCCGGGGTGGTGGTCACCGGGACGCTGAACGGGCTGCCAAGGCTACTTCTGCTCACAAGACATCGCACCAAGGACGTAATGATCATTGATATTGTTAATTTCGTGGTGAAAAGCGGGATCATCGGCTTTCTGCTCCTCAACAACACACTTGAGACCGCACACCAGATATTCACGGCCATGATAATAGCTAACATAGTTGCCTTCTTTGTGAGCGCCTGGATCGCCAGACATCTTTTCTTCCCCTCCGCCGGTGTCAGAATGAACCGGATTGGTAGCGTAATGAGTTTTTCAGCTATCTTCCTGGGCGGGGCTACGGCCAACTTCATCTATACCAGAACCGATATATTGATGCTGGGTAAGATAGCTCCGAATGATGTTGCGGCTTATAGCGCCTCAAGATCCCTTTCCGGCCTGATCCAGGTGGTAATCGCGGCAGCCAATATGATTCTCCTTCCATACGTTTCGAAAATGTGGAGTCAGGGCAGGAAGAAGGAGGTTCTGTCACGGGTATGGAGTACTATCCTGCTGGCGGAGATACTCATATTTCCTGCTGTTCTCCTGTCAGTTTTCTTTCCCCGCCAGTTACTTGATTTCGTTTTCAGCGGGAAATACACCGGAAGCTGGAATGTCCTGCTTGTCCTTGGCGCCCTATCGATTGTGAGACCCCTGGGCAGCTTTTTTTCAACCGCATCATCCGCCGTTGGCAAACCACAGTACGCCCTGTTCAGTGTTATCATATCGTCTATCGTCAATGTAAGCCTGAACATCTATCTCATACCCAGATACGGCGGATTCGGCGCCGCTATCGCTACCGCTGCTGCCGTGATACTCGGCTCTGCCTGGATGGCTACGATTTCGATACGTTACATCAAAAAGGGTGCGCAATAACATCATTATAACCAGTACAGTCATCCCTGTTCGATTTTTTCAAACCATTTGAAGACAGCTTCTCTACAAGGCTGATGTGCTGGAAACGGAGTTGCATGAGTTATCGGTAAACCGATATCATCGAGGTGATGTACCCTGGTGCAGATTTGATAGTATGATAGTACAATCGATCTTAAAGAGGCCTGGATATCCGATCATCCCGGAGAAGAGACATGAGAAGACTCATCTACCTTGCACGCACTTTTCCCCCTGTATCCACGGGTTCCGCTCCAATGAATCTAAGGATCACCGCTCTTCTTGTGAGGAATGGATGGACCCCGATCGTTATAACACCTCATCCTTCTGGTGACCTGCCGCTGGATCCCTCACTTGAAGAACTCGTTGATCCCGGAGTGCGCATCGTAAGAAGCGGTAGGAAAAGAAATCGTTCCAGGACCGGTCCATCTGCATTGACTGCTGAATCCCGCGGCAGATCCAGCCTCAGGCAACTGCTGCGCAGTTTTGTTCTGACCATACTCCTTCAGCCGGACAGATACATCACATGGCTACCCCTCGCAGTGACCGCTTCCGTACGCGAGATACTTCGATCCGACGCCGAGCTGATTGTTACACTCGGGCCGCCGCACTCAGTGCATATAGCCGGATTGATATCCTCGCTTATCACAGGTCGGAAATGGGTGGCTCTCTTCGGGGATCTCTGGGCAAGGGATGGTCTCATCAACTGGAACGAACTCCCTCCCTCCCGACGATTCTGGTCAAAAACAATGGAAAGCATGGTTGTCAGGAACGCTGACGGTCTGGTGACGACAACCTGCGGTTCCTCGGACTACTTCAGGGTTGCCTATGGAACATCCTGCCCTCCAGTCGCAACTCTCTGGAACGGACTCACCAGAGGAGAGCTGGACAGGTTGTGGAAGGACTCACCTCAAATACCTCTGGAAAATGGACTTATCATCACTTATACCGGGTTTTTCATGGGCAACCAGAGTCCCGAGTACTTCCTGAGGGGCATGCGCATGTTTCTTGACAGGCATCCCGACAGAAGGGTCGTGCTTCGAATTGTGGGGGACCTCGGTAAATACTCCGACTTGCCGGAGGAGCTGCAGCTGGGTGAAAATGTGGAGATCACTGGTATTGTTCCGTTCCTGGAGGTTTCAGAATGGCAGTCGAACACGCATCTGCTCCTGCTTCTGCTGCCACCACAGCCGGGGAACGAACTGAAGAACCCTGCCAAGACAGTGGAATACCTGGTCGCCAGGAGACCTATCCTGTCAGTTGCTCCCGATGGTGATATGAAGAATCTACTGGAGAGACTCGGTGTGAGTTATAACGCGGATCATTCACCTGAAAGCGTATGCTCTGCTCTTGAGAAGGCGTACGAAGACATCGAGAACGGGAAACAAAGAATCCTGAATAACCCGGAGGATTTGACAGGAGAAATGGACATGGAAGCGGGGGTAAAGGCGCTGGCGAATTTTCTGGAACGAATCGCCTACAGCTGACCCTTTCTCTTCAGCCTTTCTTGAACGGTTTCAAAAACGCTTTTCGTAGTCGAGTCCCAGGACGGAAATCCGGAGGCAGTTTCTAATGCCGCCTGAGAAAGCCTCCTGCGGAGTGAATCATCCATGAACAGATCCCTCAGATACATGGAGGCCTTTTTCCAGTCTCCCGGCTCCACCAGCAGACCTGTAATTCCGTTGTCCACAAGATCGGGTATCGCTCCCGCTGTTGTAGAGATGACTGGAAGACCGAAAGCCATCGCCTCAGCGATAGCCATGCCATACCCCTCCCAATAGGACAACATCATGAAGACATCCGCGCTCCTGTATTCCTGCAGCAGGCTCATATGATCAAGTTTTCCGGTGAACCGTACCCTTGAATTGAGTCCCAGGTCCGAGACCTCTTTCCTCACGGTTCCCAAGTACTCCGAATCATCGTGCAATTCCCCGGCCACTGTCAGATTGGCACCTTCCAGACCGGATTCCTTCAGGGCCTTCACCATCTCCAGCACGCCCTTCCTTGGTTCTATTCCGCAAACTGTCAATATCTTCGTGGGCTCTCGCCTGATAGAAGGGGATTCCACGACCGGAACGCTCAGACCGGGCCGGGCTAGAACGATATCATCCGAGTCCCTTCCCATGGCTTCCAGTTTCCTGAAAGTATGGGAACTGTTGGCCACCAGGAGGTTGGCAGTCCTGACAACCCGTTCCTCGGAAATCCTATAGAGCAGTCTCCTGATCGGAGTTTTTTCCAGATGCTGCCGGAAATGATGGCAGATCATTACGGACAGTTTCCCGCTGTTCCTGAATTCCTCCAGGAGTCCCATGGTCAGAGTGCTGCTGCCCAGATCTGTTACGAGGATGTCGTAGCCGCAAGACGCCCTTCGGAGGCGAGGAGTAGCTGGATATTTGAATTTCTTCGCGAAGCCCGGCAGCGATTCCATGTCGAAATACTTTACTGTCCACCCCTCTGTCTCAAAGCGCTTTCCTATCATGTAGTCATAGAGTATACCGCCTGTGATCCTTTGCAGATCCGCGTTCTCCGATAGACTGACGTAACCAGGCATGAATACTGAAGGGTGCGATCCGTTCCGCTTAGTGTTCATTGTCCTTCCGATCTTAGGTTCACTCAAAAGCTGTACACATCCTTTCCTCGATGTAATATTTCATTCTCTCATTCACGATCTCTGTTAATTCTTCAAGACTGCCAGCTTTACGGAACAGAGAACGGTTTACTGTTTTGAAGCGACCATTGAAGGATTCCATCTCGGCGCTGTCCATTGCTGGGCAATTACTGAAGTGGCAAATAACAACATTACAATAAGATAAGCAACGGATAAGCACTTCATAATAACCCCTCCATCTGGCGGAACTTCTGCCATTCCCATCTGACAAAGTATTTAATGTATAACCTGATGCTGAAAAACGTCAAATTCACCCGACTTCTGCCGCTGAAAAATACCAACACCTCAAATGTCTCACCTGCAGAAGCCTGGAATTTGCAGTCTTGTTCTCCCAGACAACGGAATCTATTTTGCTCCGGATGAAGCAGAGCATCCAAATCAGTTTGATATAACAGCAATGCTTTGGTGGGAATTTCAGGAAACCGTATTTGGAAAAGTTGATGTTTCAGTCAGGCTGACTTAAAAAGTGACAGTGCTGCGGTAAATGAAATCGTTCTACTATTGATTTTTACTGTATGATATTATTGCAGTAAAAAAGCGGGGGGATTTCTCCCCCCGTTTCATTTCTCAGGAAGAATGTGGTTAGAACTTGACGGCTCGCGTGCTCTCTATGACATCGCCTGCTTTTAACCTTACGATGTACACTCCGGCCGCGAGCCTGCCGGTACTCCAGTTTACCGAATGATGACCCGCTGCGAGTTGATCGCTGAGCAGGTTGTCAACTACATGGCCGCTCATGTCGTATACGGAAATCTCAACTACTCCGGGGCTGCCGAGGTTAAACATCACTGTAGATACTGAAGAAACAGGGTTGCCGGTAATGGTGAGATTGCCGGTTGATGGAGAAACAGAGTATTCATAGTCACCGATGTTAGTGCTGATCAGTCCTCCGAGGTAATACATGTCACCGCAGGAATCCGGGTCATCGTCCCACTGGGGGTGTTCCTGCCCGCTAACAGCATAAGTATCCCAGGCTTTTGCCCTGTCGAAGGCTTCCCAGAAAGAAACCTTTCCATCTCCGTTCACGTCAGGATTGCCCGGAAGAGCTCCGCCGGGAACACTGGTAGCGGGAGGAGTTGAACCATGCATAGCGCCGGTCCAGTAATAAACGTACTCATCGTATTCAGGATAGGTTGCTCCCGCCCAGCTTGACTCGTATGCGTTGGCTGCAGACGCGAAAGAACTGGGATCGCCAGTGGTTCCTGCAATGGATTCCCCAAGAAAGCCGCCGGAGTAGCACTGTTCCATGACCACGTGGCATGACTCGAAAACAATTCCTTCGAGATATGTCTGGTAAGTGTCATCATTGAGCTGTTGTGAAGACCAGAGGTTCAAGTAGACTTCAGGCGGTGAGTTAGAGAGTTTTCCAGGGCCGCCATGATCGGTCGTGAAAATAAGTAAATGGTCGTCTGCACCAACCATTGCTGTAATATCACTGAAACCGCTGCTCACACCGGTCGAGGTGGCATCGTAGTTGATATCCGTATCACCATCGTCATCGAAATCGGGGTTGGAATTCAGCCCGCCCGACTGGTCAGGAGCCGGGTTCGTCCCGTCGGCGAAGCAGACAACGATATGATCATCCTGAAGAAGGTAATCGTGGGCGAGAACATTGTATATAAACTGAACATCGCCATAGTAGCGAATGTGATTTGAACCGCTGCTTGCTCCGCCCGAAATGATAAGCGCGTACATATGCCCGGCGTTTACCGATGTTGATTGTACATTTGGTATAAACCAGTTGATGAAATCTTCGTACTGGCCTTTTCCGTCAATCTGCGGAAGGCATGAATGGCTTACGGTCATGGATTCCAGCTCGTTTGGCGGAGAGGTCATCCTGATGATTTCCATTTCACCATTCAGACCGACGAACACCCATCGGCAAGGATGTTCCCAGTTGGCATATGCCATGTCGTCTATAAGAACAAGGTAACCATCAATGGGAACTGTTACTTCATCGTTCCATGCTTCAACGATTGAACCTTCAGTGACCATCCTGTCGAGCACCATTATAGACCTGCCGGTGATGTTTTCTTCAAGAATGTCGGTGTATACCAGATTCGCAGCCGAATTGGCATCTACGACAGCGTTGGCTGTGGCTAGAGCCGTGAGAAGAATGAGAATGGTGAAACTTGTTTTCATTATGCCTCCATAGTTGGTGAAAATACATCTTATGCTATTCTATTGAACTATTTTACTGCCGCATGGGAATTCAGTCAACAATACGGATTATACTAATAAAGCAGATTCTCGCATATTCCGCATTACCCGGATGAAGAAGATGGCGGTCACGCAGGCAGCCAGAAAATCCGCTGACGGGAATGCTGCCCAGACTCCTGTAAGGGGAGGCGATATTGCAAGGGGTAGAAGCAGCGCCAGTGGAATAAGGAAGAGGATCTGTCGTGATATGGAAAGAATGAATGCTATACCGGCTTTACCAAGGGACTGAAAGGTTCCTGCCGCTATCACCTGAAAACCCACAACAGGCATCATGAGAACAAGTATTCTAAGTATTCCCGCTCCGGAGGAGATAAGGTTCTCATCGTTGCTGAACAGGCCCAGCATGAAACGGGGGGCCAGTTGAAAAAGAAGCCAGTAGGCTCCTGTAAGAACAGTTGCTGAAATAAGTGCGTACTTCAGAGCTTTTTTCACCCGTTCGAAGTACCCTGCCCCATAGTTATATCCGACAACAGGCTGCAGCCCCTGGACCAGCCCAAAAAGTGGCATGAGGGCGAAAATCAGCATCCTGTTTGTCACACCGAGTACAGCAAGGTGCATTTCATGACCGTAATGCATGATTGTGTTGTTTACCACGATAGCCATGAGACTTCCTCCTGCTATCCTCGCGAAGGAAGACGAGCCTATCTGCATTATCTTCAGGGACTGATGGAGTTTGGGAATAAGATGCTTCCAGTCGAATTTCAGATGGCTCCTGCCTGTAAAGAAATACCTTGTAATCCAGACGAACGCGAAAAACTGGCCTGTAACTGTCGCGATTGCTGCGCCCCGTATTCCCATATTCAGGGCGAAGATGAAGATTGGATCCAGAATAATGTTTGTTCCCGCACCAACGAGCATACTTATCATAGCTACCCTGGCGTTGCCCTCTGATCTTGCGATATTGTTGGAACAGACGGTTACAGAGAAGAAAGTGCCACCGATAAATATTATGGAGAGGTAATCCCTGGCGTATGGGAGAATCCGGCTGCTGGCACCGAACAATTTAAGTACAGGATCAAGAAAAATCAGGCCGCAGAGAGAGATGCCAAGCCCGAGAAAAGCTACCAGAACGAATGAGCCGCCTGCAATTCTTCCGGCTTCTTCTTCGTTGCCTGCTCCCAGCAACCTGGATATTATGGATGCCGCTCCTATTCCTACTGTCTTACTAACCGCGAGCAGAAAAATCTGGATGGGTAAACAGACAGCAAGAGCCGCAAGCGCCAGGGTTCCTACTCCCTTGCCCACAAAGATGGTGTCCACAAGATTGTACATGGATTGGACCAGCATGCCTGTTATAGCGGGACCCGAAAGCCTTATCAGAAGCCTGCCAATGCTCTGGGTTCCCAGAAGACGGGTTCGATCCGCTGCGGATAGTACGTTCTTTTTCACGGCTGAATGTTCACCAGTACGAGGGCTGTTACAGTAAGGACTACTGCGATCCTTTCCCTTGTTTTAAGTTTTTCTTTGAAGAACAGCCAGCCCGCGATGCTTATCAATACGATTGTAGCAGCGCTGTAAATGGGGAATACAACCGCCGTTTTCAACCTGGAGAGGGACAGAATAAGGAAGAATGAAGCGAAGTAATTGGGTATGCCTACCGCGACACCTGTGAGAAAATGGGAGACATGAATCCCCTCTCTCTGTTTGAATGTCTTCCAGCCGCTTATGAAAAGCGCGGTGGTGAAAATGAAGAACAGAAAAAGGCTCTTCATTTCCAGAACTCCATACCTCTGATAAACTTTGTTGCTGAATTCCGACAATCCGACAATAAGAAAAAGTATCAGCAATACAGGTTGAAAACCCGCCATTATCCCGCCTGGATGAGTGAAATCAAAATTCGCAAGCAGAATGGAAACCATTGCAAGAAATATCCCGCCCCATTGTATTTCCGTTGGCAGTTCATTCCATAGAAAAACGGCAAGAACCATGGGGACAAGAACTCCCATTTTTGAAAAACTTCCGGCAAGGCTTACTCCGCTCTCTCTTACAGCTTTCTGGAGGTAGATGAACCCCAAAAAATATAGAACGCCCGAAGGAAGGCCGGTGATCAGAGCCCAGCCGGCGCTTCCGGCGGGACTGAACGTTCCTCCGTTCATTGCAGTGAGGAATTCAGCCGAAAAACTGCTCAGAGCCTGGGTAAAATATTCTTGAGGAAAATCATCCATCAGTACGAAGAAGAGGGATATCAGTGACGCGACAAGGTAATTGAAGCTTGTTACCGCGTAACGGTTCATGTTCCTGGTTTCACTTACCTTGAATATCAGAGCGATTGAAGTGCTGCAGACTACCGCCAGGGCAAGATAGAGCAGATTACACCTTCCGGATTATCTGCAGACCGAGAGAAGTCTGGTAAATACTGAACCGTCTGTTCCATTCACGTTGACTCGAAGCAGGTAAAGCCCTGCTGAGAGGGACGAGACATCCAGCTGCATAATTTCCGTGAACTCACCGGACGAGATATTCGAAACAAGTCTTCCCACAGTATCGTACACCTCGATCGAAACGCCTTCGTTGCCGTATGGCAGAAGTATCGAGGCGAGTTCTCCGCAGGGGTTCGGCCATAAGCGGATTTCATCAGTCTGGACAGTTGATCCATCCCCGCTGATTCCCGTTCCGGAAGGGCTGAAAAGGGCAGCGTCGAATGCGATGTACTGGCCGCCGGTTCCCGTGTAGTCGCCAAGCCTGAGGTAAGAATCGTAATTGAGACTGAAAGTACCCAGAGCAACCCATTCTCCACTGTACAATCCCTGGTCAAGGCTGATTTCTTCAATAACCGATGAAGTCTGCAGCTTGTACATCCCGGTTGCGGAAGCGTAGTTAGAGGGAATGTAAACGGATACGTCGTAATTACCTTCGGTTGGCAGAACCGGATGCCATTCAGCGATGCAGGTGTCGGGGAGGGCTCCTGTTGAATACGTCCACCATGCGTTGCCGTTGTAGCCGCTTCCAGTCAGGTGCCAGTAACGGCAGTTGGCGTACTTGTAGAAACCCCTGCTGCAGTCATCCACAAGAGTGTCCTGTTCAGAAGGTATCTGTGACTGGGCGTAGAAGAGCTGACTTACCCCTATCTGCACATGTCCATTATTGTAACCCGGCCAGTCGTAAAGGACATCTTTTCCATTGTAGTAATTGCCCCAGCCGCTTTCATTCGCGTCTCCGAAGGGATCGTTCACCACAATAGTGTGATTGGAGTAATACCCGTTGAGAAGGATAATATGACCGTAACCCAGAACATTGCTAGAACAGACCACAGGGTAGTTGCTGTTTATCTGGTCTGTAAGGGTTGACCACGAAGTACCCGCCCATGCGGAGCTTACTTCGTGCTGATTCAGAAAATCAACCATGTTGTTCCACCGGGCTCCTCCATCGGGGCAGATGAACCCGTGAGCACCGGGAACGTAGACATTATCGGGGTTCGGACCCAGTTCATCGTATGTATAGCCAAGGAAGGTGTATTCTACGGGAATGTAGTTGCCCCACAGGCTCCAGTGACCGGGGGAGGGATAAGAAACCCATATGGAATCGGGAGTAAGCATCATGTAGTACTGAACTGCCATCATGCATGAGGTAGGACCGCATGACCAGCTTCCGTTGAACCAGACGGGAGTGTCCCATCTCTGGTGCATATATGGAACATCGAAATGAGCGTCAGGATCGTCTGTACCGGAATCCATTTCTAGATCCGGTAAAGTGGGTGTGTCAATTCCATGAAGTTCACCATCATCGGAATCGGTCCATACGATTTCTCCGCTACTGAGCTGCAGGGGATACAGCGGTACGCCTTCAGAAACAAGGATATGTTCAGCACCGGTACGTGGATTGATACAGCAGACCCTTCCTGCCACAGGCTCCATTCCCTCGAATTCCAGGTACGAACACAGAATGGTTCCCTCATCGGTCAATGAAGGGAAGTAAACTTCCGAGTTTTCAAGGATTACGTTGCCCGAAGGGTCAAGAACGATGAATCCGAAGGGGGATTTTCCAGCCAGAAGCAAGTCCCCGGCTCCAGCGGTAATACTTGAAAAGGTTGTTTCCCTGCAGTCTGATACTTTCGAAAGGCTACCTGACAGGATATCGACCATCTCAAGGCCGCCGCCTTCGCCGGTGTAGAAGAGAGATCCTTTCGAACAGGTAACCCATGCGGGGAAGCCTCTTATGGACCAGCTGGTCAGTTCTTCACCCTGGTAATCGTATTCGAAGATCCTGTCTCTTTCAGCGATCAGAAATGTGCTGGGAGTACAGCGGAAAGGCCCACTGAAATATTCTCCCGAAAAGATTACAGTTCTCTTGCCCCCGTCAGTCACACAGATCACTCTTTGCAGTTCTCCCGCAGGACATTCCTTGAATAGAATTCCTTCATCTGTAAAGATAACATTACGCCCTGCTCCAGGTTGAAGGGAGAGAGTTTCAAGCTCTCCTTCGCTGCTGGCAAGGTGAAGTCCGGTACTCCGGCCATCTGTGAAAAACAGTCCATCCGGAGTATCTTGAATGGCTATGAAAACAGCAGCCGGGTCCGGAAGAACAGCGAGGGCAACAGCAATGATTACCGTGTACAAGGAAATCACTTCCTTCGTCCCACGGGAGCGATATATATCACATATTCGTCATCGCCATCGAATCCAAGCAGGAAATCCATTGCTTTCTGATCGTAGGCTCCTATGCCACAGGTGCCAAGACCGGCAGCTGTGCAGGCAAGATACAGGTTCTGGCAGAGATGTCCGGCGTCGATGGCTATTATTTTATGTGAAACGGGACCGTATCTCCACTCGGTTCTGTAAGGGATAACTGACCAGACGAACGTAACGGCGCATTTACCGCAGAAAGCCTGGCCCAGGCATCCGCTGATTACCTTACCCTGAGGTATCTGTTCTCCAAGATGGGCAATGGAATGATCAAGCGGAAGGTACCTGTACAGTCCCGGTTCAAGGCCTGTAACGTTATTTACAAGAAGATACGTCTCAAATGGATGACGAGCGCCCCCTGAGGGGACGGTTCTCAAGGTTGCTATCCCGCTTTTCAGTACCTTCTGAACACCCTGTGTAGACCAGAGGAGCCATGAGAGTTCCTCGAGGCTGACGGGAGCATCGGTGAATTCCCTTACGCTCCGCCTTGAATTAATAACTTTCCTGAGAGCTGCATCAGGAAAAATTCCCGATTCTGCCTCGGGAAGGGTTGTGACAGGAGTACTGTCATCCACCGGTTTCTGAACACGGGGATGTTCAGCCCCTTTTGCCTGATCGCTTTTGAAGTTCTCCAGGAGGTTCCAGTTGGCTTTCAGGAAATCTTTGCCGGACATGATTTGTCCCTTCTACCAGTTCAGAAGGTCCTCAGGACTGGTATGTACCAGCCAGGATGAAAATAACCCGCTTTCAGCAGATTCAGTTTTCCCGGCGAAGAACAGGTTTCCCTCAGAATTTATTGAAAGGCCGCTGCCTGTGTTCCAAAGACTGTCGCCTGCGTGTATCTCCCAGATGACGTTCTGCCAGGGATCAATTCTGTAAAGCACAGCATCGTACTTACCGCTGCCTGAAGACATGGTGTTTCCGAGAATGATGAACCCTCCGGTTTCCGGTTCAACAACATCCCATGCGGTGTCTATATTGCTTCCCTCAATTTCGAGGGTCCAGGTCTCCTCCCCGGATGAATTCGTCCTTACGAGCCATATGTCAGACTGGTAGCTGTTATTCTCCATTGTTGATCCTACAAGAAAAAACCCGCCTTCGATGGATTCTATCAGGGCTCTGGCAATCTCATGGCCTCCGTTATCGTAGGTTCTTGCGCTTCTTCCAATCCCATTTTCATCGGTGATAACGATGTAGAAATTGCCCTCGCATCCTCCGACCAGGGCAAAGCCGCCATCCCTCAGAGTAGTTACGGAATAAGCTATTTCAGAACCTGATGTTCCGAAAGCCCTGGACCAAAGAAGATTACCATTGAAATCATAAAGAACAAGCCAGGCGTCTTTCTGCCCGGCACCGGTGGATTTGGTATACCCCGTAGCGGCATAACAGCTGTCTCCCACCATGACTACATCGTATAGAACGTCATCGTTCGGATTTTCGAGATGGCTCCGCCAGACGATGTTACCGAAATAATCGAACTTCGCCAGTAACCCGTCGTAATTGGTTCCGGAGAAGATACTTCCGCATACTATGTATCCTCCGGGTACCTGTAGAACATCGTAACCTGCTGAGCCCAGGCTCAAGCCGGTAACTGTTTTCCACTGGAGAAGACCCTGAGATGTATATTTCGCCAGGAGAAGGGAAGTTATCTCCTCATCTTCAGATGCCAATTCTCCTACGCAGATAGCTCCGCCGTCATCTGTACAGTTAACTCCCCAGAATCGGCTGTTGAATTCGGTTAACAGATTTCTTTCCCAGATAATTTCCGGAGGGCCTGAAAATACGGGAAGTTCCGTAATGACGATAGTAAGAGCGATAACAAGAAGAGGGACAGTATTAAAGGAAGAAGCTTTTTCAGATGGAAACATGCGTTTGTCCTCCTCTCTTCGTTCGCTATATAGTCGATACTTTCTTGTAATATGTCAAGCCCACTCAAATATGTAACAACGATAAACTACACAGAAAAAGCTCTATACACAATTCTGTTATAAATATTTTTGATAAAGCAAGGTTTATCGTACTCGAAGAAAGGAATCACTTTCATACAACCACTGTCCTCAGCGTTGTAGGCTACTTGCCGCAGGAGTCATGGAGAGAGCGGTGATTGCAGAGCTTAAATGCCAAATCGCTCTGCGGGATAAACGCTCTGCATAACCAGAAAGGAAGATATTTAGACATCATCTCTGCGGGAAGAAATGATAACACAGGAATATCAGATTCCGGGGAATCGCCGATGAAGATGCATTCAGCGGGTTCAAGATCAAGCCTTTTGCTCACCAGATAAAATGCTTGAGGATCGGGCTTAGAATAAACCTCTTCTCCTGCGATAAGGATCTCATTAAAGAAATCGAATAACCCGGAAGCTTCGATCCTTTTCATTTGCATTTCTGGGTCATAGGCATTTGCAATTATGACAAGTTTTCCTTTGGTTGACCTTTACTCTGAATACTGGACATGCTCAGCTTTGGGGATCATCCTGAGCTAGTTTATCATGACCATGAACTCTAACTTAAAACAAAGTCTTGATACGCCCGAATGTGTACTGCTCCAAAGATAGAGGCGTCAATTCCACTTCATAAATGATATCAGTTATCTGATCTGATACCCAGAAGTTGTTTCCATCAAACACTAGAGCTACAGCGCGGAAACTGCCTGATATACCACTCAGATCATAAGTATCGACAATCGTACCAGTAGTTGTTACTTCAACAATAGACGCGTCACCTGCGGTAGCGAAATAAAGATTTGAACCATCATACGCCATATCTTCAGGTTCCCCATACGGAACAGTAAAAGAATTCAGAACCGAACCGCCTGTACTCATCTGGTAGATAGTATTATTACCTCGACATGACATCCAAAGGTTAGTTCCGTCCCAGGTCAGCCCCATGTTGTTTGTTCCGGGACAAATAAAAGTAGAAATAAACACACCTGAAGTTGTGTATTCAAATACTTCTCCTGGTTCTCCTGTATTCAGAATGAACATTCCCCACAGATTTGCTCCATTGAAAGTAGCACCAAGTGCGCTTAAACCGACGGGTTCACTCGGCTTGAACTGGCTCAATACTGTTCCTGAGGTATTGATCTCATAAAAACCATCGTATAATCCACCAAGAAGCCAGAGGTTTGTTCCATCCCAGGCAAGCCCGTTCGTAGCCGGATCAGGACTGTTGAAACTGGACAGAACGGTGACATCACCGGCTGTAAGCATGATTGGAAGGACAAGAATAGCTACAAGAACACTTTTCATCACAATCTCCTCCGGAATTAGCACTGAAACACGAACACAAAACAGCAATAAACAATACCGACTTTAATTATTTATTTCCAGTGGTTTGAATTATATCTTAAGCCCCATTGTTTTGAAGTCAATGGCGCTCCCACGGGGAATCGAACCCCGGTTTCCGGCGTGAGAGGCCAGCGTCC